>JAJAZF010000042.1 GCA_026785875.1 Chamaesiphon sp.
AGACAGACACCCACCGCTGGTACCAGATGGAGATCGATCAGGATTAAGAGTGGAATCAAAATCAGCAACTTGTCAACCAACGGATCGAGAAATTTGCCCAAATCGGTGACTAAATCTAACTTACGGGCAAGATAACCATCGAGCCAGTCAGTCAAAGCTGCGACGATAAATACTCCAAACCCAATCCACCGAACTGTAAGGACATCACTATAAAGACAATAAACTACTACAGGTAAACCGAGCAGGCGCGAAAGTGTAATCGAATTGGGCAAATTCATATTTTGAGGTGGTGAGAGAGCGGTGATTTACGGGCATACTAATTAAGTCATCAGACGATCGCACTACAGTTGGTAATGCCTTAGCACTCAGGAGACAATCTTTTAGATAATGCTCATCGTGTCAATTGCCGTAGGTGCAACCTCTACCGCGACTTCGCCAGAATTAGCTCGCGGTAGCCTTGGCGACATGGCACTCACAGATCCCCCATCAGCAGATTGAAACCGACAGTATGGACAACAAACACAACAGAGTTCCAACATTGACACCGCTTTCGGTTCAAGAGGCGATCGCCTCAATCCCATTTTTGAGTGAATTGCCAGCCGCCGCGATCGCCCCAGCACTAGCTCATGCAGCGATCCGCAATCATCCAGCCAATCAGATGATTTTACTAGAAAATGATTGGGGTAGTTCGGTTTACTTCGTATTGAGTGGCTGGCTCAAAATTCGTACCTATAATGCTGACGGACGAGAAATTACGCTGAATATTGTCGGTAGGGGTGAAATTGTGGGGGAGATGGCAGCATTAGAACAAGCACCACGCTCTACAGATGTCTTGAGTTTAACTCCAGCCACGATCGTCAACATTCCGGCTGATGATTTTGTGCGACTGCTCAAAACCGAACCTCTAGCTGGAATGCGGCTGGCTCAATTGATGGCAACACGATTGCGCCAAGTCAATCGCCGCTTGCGCTTGCGTGAATCTAATAGTGCCTCTCGGGTTGCTGATACCCTGTTATTTTTAGTCGAGGGACAGGGTAAAACTGTATCGACAGGGATCGAGATCCCTAACTTACCTCATCGCGAACTCAGCAGTATGAGCGGTTTAGCTAGAGAAACTGTCACGCGCGTACTCACAAAAATGCAAGCCGCAGGGCTAATCGATCGCCACCAAGATATACTCTTGATTCCTGACGTAGCAGCATTAGAAGCAAGTATCGTCTAATCGGGAATCAGGATCGAAGATCTTGGCACCTGGGGAAGATATCTCAGCTCAGAACGTCAGAATCGATCGAATGGCTTCACCGCGACGCATCGCATCAAAGGCATCATTGACTCGATCGATCGGCATGATTTCACTCACCAAGTCATCGATATTGATTTTCCCATCCATATACCAATCAACGATTTTAGGGACATCCGTGCGTCCTTTAGCCCCACCAAATGCCGTGCCCTTCCATACGCGCCCTGTCACTAATTGAAAGGGTCTGGTGGCGATTTCTTGCCCTGCTCCAGCGACACCAACAATGACGCTCACCCCCCAACCTTTATGACAGCATTCTAGAGCCTGACGCATCAGATTGATATTACCCGTGCACTCAAAACTATAGTCAGCACCGCCCTTGGTTAAATCTACTAGATAAGGCACTAGATCGCCTTCCACTTC
>JAJAZF010000043.1 GCA_026785875.1 Chamaesiphon sp.
GAATAATCCAGACGCGCTGATTTTGGCAGCAACACTCGATCGAGCAAGTGGTAAGTATTTAGATAATGCCAAATCTCCCTCAGCAAAAGTCCATGAATTAGACAATCGTGGTACTCATTTCTATCTAGCAATGTATTGGGCACAAGCTTTAGCAGAGCAGGATAAAAACCCCGAACTTCAAGCCAAGTTTGTGAAGTTGGCACAGCAATTAAGCGAGAATGAAGCGACGATTTTGGCTGATTTGAATGGAGCGCAGGGGCAAGCGGTGGATATTGGGGGTTACTATCATCCTGACAGGGAAAAGGCGGTTCAGGCAATGCGATCGAGTGCGGTTTTTAATAATTTGATCGCCTCTTTGATTTAACATTTACAAGCAAATATAATGGAAATACAGGACAAATAGCATGAGATAAACTTATGACAGTTCAACAACATTTCGACTCCGCTCAACGCAAGCCCCGCTACAGCAAAGAAGAGTTTGCTCGACGTGGTGATGAGATTTATGAATCGCAGGTACGATTACCTCCGGTAGGCTTCGCCAACGCAAATAGAAGAAAGCGATCGTGGCAAGATTGTCGCGCTCGATCTTGAAACTGGAGACTTTGAAGTTGACGCTAGTGAAATCGCTGCTTGCGTTGGCGTAGCCTCTCGTCAGAGAATCGGCTGGAAGCTCGTCACTCTGATGCTCAAATTTGGATTGTCCGCATTGGTTCGCGCTATGTGCGTCGATTTGGCGGACGCACGAAGAAAATCGCATGATTACCGGAATTGTCAACGCGGATTTTGAGCCAATTATTCCACTTTCAGTTTGTGGCTCTGATGGCAAAGTTTACACACAAGACGCAATCGTAGACACTGGCTTTAATGGCTGGCTCTCGCTACCTCCAGATCTAATTGCTCAGTTGAATTTGAGGTGGAAGCGACGAGGCAGAGCTATTCTGGGAGATGGGAGCGAATGTATTTTTGATGTTTATGAGGCTGTTGTCATTTGGGATGAGAATCTGTTAAAAATTCCAGTCGATGAGGCTGATGCAGAACCACTTGTTGGAATGTCTTTGATGGAGGGTTTTCAGCTACTAATACAAGTATTTGAGGGTGGTGTTGTAACGATTACCTCCGGTACGGGAGAAAGCAATTGAGGCAATGCGACCTAGCTGGATATTTAATGATGCGATCGCATCTTTAGGTTAAAGTTTAAGTTTATAGATATGGGGATATATATTAAATTAATTGATAATTGATAATTGATAATTGCGGATGCAATCACGCGGAGGTTTCCTCCGTGCTGGGCGGGTCTCCCGCCTAGCAATGTGTTGCACCAAGTAGATAATTGGGTTTTTAAGATGGGGATTTAGACCTGCTGAAAAGGCACCAAGCACAATCCACCTAAACGGTGGGGGATTTAAACCCCTGCTCTTTGTTAATGAACGATAAATATCCAATCGTCGAGGTCAAAGCCGCTCGAATTGTTTGTCTCGATGCTCCATCGATCGAAGACCGCCCTTCAGCATACCAGAGGCTAAATCGCGATCGTTTATACCTATTTGCTGAGGTAATAGATACGATTGAAATATCCTCTCGCTACTGGGTTAGACCGCTGGTACTTGCCAGATCTAACCCCGAAATTCAATTAGAATTCTTGCACGACCTGCGCGACGCAGCTCAACTAATCTTACCGATCGATCTTTTTCGTGATGCTTTAGATACAGAAGTTTTACCGCTAA
>JAJAZF010000044.1 GCA_026785875.1 Chamaesiphon sp.
ACCCAATCCTTGCTCTAACTGGCTCGAATTTTCACCCTGACCCATATCCTTGATAAATCGATCGAGCTGCTGTGAGAAGCCGCCTGAGAGTAAATCTTGAGGTTTAGCCGATTTGACCAGCTTCATCAGTTCGCTTAGTCCGCCACCTTTAGCTACTCCGCCAATGGCTCCATTCCAAGACTGGTCGAGTTCATCGACAATCTTTTTGACATCGCGGGGCGATAGATCGGTGCGCTCCTTGAGGAGGTTTTCAAAGGTGTCGCGACTGAGTGTTGGTAAGTTATCCTTATCGATATTTTTCGTAAAGTCAGAATCTTTGAGGATTTTTTCAAATTCGGCTCTAATCCCCTTAATATCGAGTTCTTGCGGCTTCACCGTGCCGAGTAGATCCCTAAATGATGCCTGGACTTCTTGAGGATCGATATAGGCGGTCATTTCACGGCGGACTGCTGCTGCTACTGCTTCAGCCGATGAAACTAGCTCATTACCTGCCGCTTTTGCCCCTAGAGCCGCTGTTGCCGTCCCAAATACCGTTTGAAACCCTTTGGTTGCGGTACTCACCACAGAGCCGACTAGAGAGCCGACAGTGGTGGAGCTAATCCAGATCAAAATCGAAAAGTAAGCAGCCCAGATCGTCAGCCCCAGCGTCGCACCAATTACGGCACTATTTACCAGGCTCAATTTCGCAGCCAGCAAACAAGCAAAAAACAGCGCGATACTAACAGTAGCTACTGTCCAGATCCCAACTGCCGTACCGATCGGCGGCAAACTATTTCCCGAACTATGAGTATCATCATCATGATGGGGAGCTAGACTCCAGACGGAAATGCCCGCCGCTACTGACAAATTGGTCAGCAGCATCTGAAATCCAAACGTCAAGAATAAACCCGCCACCAGAGCTGTAAAGAATTGCGGCGATGAAAAAGCTACCGTCGTCTCCCGAATAGTATTAACCTGAGCCATCAAATCGGCTACATGGCTGTGAAAAAGTGACCTAATTACAAACATCGCTTTCTCCTGTGAATGTCAGAGTGAGGTTAAAAAATAGCTAATCTGACCGAGTAGTCAGGGCAGAGTTGATGTTTAACCTACCTAGACTATTCAATCTCTAATTAGAACTGTTAGCCAACTTCCCTATGAGGGAGGAGTAAAGTGCTATGTCTATCCCAAAAGACATAGATGCACAACTAAGTTTGTTCGGGACAATAGATAAGCAATACCGCGCTACTCAAATAGTATTAGACGCTGGTGCTTAACAGTTGACAGTTGACAGTTGACAGTTGACAGCGAAAAGTGCGGTCTTGGGGCGCGACGTTTTGGGGGGAAGCTTCCCCCCAAAAGCTCGCTTCTTTGCCCAAGTGAAGCACCTTTTCAAGACAGCGATTCGCCGCACGTAGGGTTCCCTACTGCAAGAGCAAGACGCTGCGCTTAACATACCCTACGTCTGATATCTTTATCCCGAACTCACGTTAACTATGAAAATTGAAACACCAACATGGGTCAAACATGCAGTTTTTTATCAGATATTTCCCGATCGATTTGTCATTAGTCAAGAACCCCGCAAACGCTTATTAAAAAATCCCACCTGGGAAGACTGGAGTGCGCCACCAACTCAACAAGGTTATAAAGGTGGTGACTTGTGGGGAGTCATCGACAAACTGGATTATCTTCAGGATCTGGGCATCAATGCGATTTACTTCACGCCAATTTTTCAGTCCACATCCAATCACCGCTATCATACCCATGACTACTATCAAGTCGATCCGCTCCTGGGCGGAAATAAAGCCTTCGCGCAACTACTAGAGCAAGCTCATCAGCGCGATATCAAAGTTGTCCTCGATGGAGTCTTTAACCATGCTAGTCGGGGCTTTTTCTTTTTTAGTGATATCTTAGAAAACGGCCCCAATTCCCCGTGGTTAGATTGGTTTAAAATTCATGACTGGCCGCTTTCGGCTTATGATGGCGATCGACCTGCTAACTACGAAGGTTGGGTAGACAATCGTGCTCTCCCCGTATTCAATCACGATAATCCCGATGTCAAAGAGTACATCATGGAGATTGCCGAGCACTGGATTAAAATGGGTGTCGATGGCTGGCGGTTGGATGTGCCGTTTGAAATTAAAACGGCAGGGTTTTGGCAAGAGTTTCGCGATCGAGTCAAAGCCATTAATCCCGAAGCTTATATTGTGGGCGAAGTCTGGACAGATGCCAGACAGTGGCTCGATGGTACCCAATTTGATGGGGTGATGAATTACCTGTTTACGGGGCCGACGATCGCGTTTGCCGCTGGCGATCGCGTGGTGATGGATTATGTCCAAAATCCCAGTTATGAACCCTACCCGCCCCTATCTGCCCCT
>JAJAZF010000045.1 GCA_026785875.1 Chamaesiphon sp.
ACAGAACTACGCGAGCGGGAAATCCGCTTGCGCGAGAGCCGCAGCCTGATCGAGGCGATCGTTGCCAACGTTGTTGATGGAGTGGCGATTGTCAACTCCCAAGGTCAAATTGAAAGTTTTAATCATGCAGCGGTGCAGATGTTCGGCTACGATCCCAAGCAAGTAATTGGCTGGTATTGGCACAAACTGTTAAACCAAGAAGCTGATGACACTCAGAAACTACTATATTACGAACCCGATCTGCCGATCGCAGCATTGCCCAGCGGTCAAATCTGGCAGGCAATGGGACAACGCGAAAATGGGGAATTGTTCCCAGTCGAAGTCTCCATCAACAGCATTGCCTTTGATGACGATCGGATTGCCATCATTCGCGATATTAGCCATCGGCAACAAACAGCCGCCAAACTCGCAGCCAAAGCCATCCAACTGACAGAACTTAACGATTCACTGATGACTAGCAACCAGTTATTACTCCAAAGCAACCAAGAACTAGACCAATTCGCCTATGTCACATCTCACGACCTCAAAGCACCACTACGGGCGATCGCCAGCCTAGCTGAATGGATTGAAGAGGATCTCGGCGAAGATATTTCTAAGGAAACTCGCTTGCAACTATACTTGCTACGCGGCAGAGTCTACCGGATGCAGGCACTACTCAATAGCTTATTAGAATACTCCCGCGCTGGACGCACACAGACAAAGATTATCACTGTCAGTGTCGAGCAAATGCTCCATAAAATTATCCAGGCTCTAGCACCTCCTGCAACTTTTACAATTAATATCGGCGCAAATATGCCAACGATGAATACCCGTTGGCAACCACTCGAACAGGTATTTACGCACTTGATCGACAATGCCATTCGCCATCACCCTAACAAAGTAGGTATAGTTGAGATATCAGCCATCGATCGAGGCGATCGATATGAATTCGCGATCGTCGATAATGGAGATGGGATCGAACCTCAGTATCAAACTAGAATTTATACTATTTTTCAAACTCTCAAAGCTCGCGATGTCGAAGAAAATATTGGCGCGGGGCTAGCGATCGTCAAAAAAGTAGTCACTGCCGAAGGCGGCAACATTCAGTTAGAATCAGTAGCTGGTAGGGGTGCCATCTTTCGATTTACCTGGCTCAAACAGCCACTTATTCACCAAGATTGCACCGCTAGATATCGACAATGACAGAAAATTCAATGCTAAATATTTTACTAGTCGAAGATGACGAAGTAGATGTTATGACCGTCCAGCGCGCCTTTAAGAAAGGTCGGATCGATAGCCCGCTATACTTTGCTGGCAATGGATTGGAAGCTCTAGCACTACTGCGGGATAGTCCAGGACATCCATCGCCGATCCCACCAGAACGCCGACTGATCTTACTAGATCTGAATATGCCCAAAATGAATGGGATAGAATTCCTACATCAATTGCGGGCAGATCCTCTGCTCAAACATATTCCCGTCGTAGTACTGACCACTTCTAGCGAAGAACGAGACAGAGTGCAGGCTTACGATCTCAACGTCGCTGGCTATGTCCTCAAACCCGTCACTTTTAGCACCTTTGTCGATCTAATGGTCACATTAAATAAATATTGGTCACATTGTGAGATGGCGTGAATATTCAACAGCTCGCACTGTTGGCGTTAGCCTTGCCCTTGGCAATGCTCGTTGGAGTTGGCGTAGCCTACCGTCAGGTGATAGCCTGCCGTAGGCACAGTATTGACAAAGCCTAGCTGCGGTTCATGGTGTATGGACAAGTCTGTTTGAGGTGCTGCGTAGTCTTTTACCCCACCCCAACCCTCCCCTTATCAAAGGGAGGGAGCAAAAGCCCCCCTTGATAAGGGGGGTTGGGGTGGTAAATCAACCTAAACTGAAATCTAGCAGACTTGTATAAACACGGTAGCTGTCAACTGTCAACTGTTTAACCCTTTGTGAAATGGACGAAACACTAAACATACTTATCGTCGATGATGATGAAATCGATCGCATGGCAGTCAGACGCGCCCTGATTAAATCAGGGATAAATGTTGTCATCACCGAAGCCGCCACCTGTGCTGAAGCCCTCACGCTGCTCCGCACCGAGCTATTTGATTGTACCTTCGTAGACTACGGACTTCCCGACCAAAATGGGTTAGAACTAGTCAGATCTGCTTGCTTACTCGATCTCAAGCATCCCCTAGTAGTACTAACAGGGCAAGGCGACGAACGCATCGCTGTCGAATTAATGCAAGCAGGTGCTACCGATTACCTACCCAAATCGCAAATTTCTCCCGAAACCCTCGCCCAAATTCTCCGCAATGCGATCCGGATCGAGCGAGCCGAACGCGAAGCCATCGAAACCAGCAAACAAATCCGGCAATACAACGAATTACTGCTGCAACAAAACCACGATCTCGAACAACAACGCGCCCAGATCGAGATCCAAAATCTCCAACGCGAAGACTTCATCGCCCACCTCACCCACGATCTCCGCACCCCTCTAGTCGCCGCAAACCTCATGTTCAAGCTGTTCGCACAAGAGGCATTTTGTCCCCTCTCAGCCGAAATGCACGAAGCTATAAGTGCGATGAATCGCAGTAACCAAAACCTCCTAGAACTAGTCAACACGCTCCTAGAAGTCAACCGCTACGAGTCTGGAAATAAATCACTGACTTTGACTAAGTGCAATATGTGGGAAATCATGCACGCCGTAGTTGAAGAACTCCAACCATTAGCGCAGTACAAATCGATCGATCTTGCCGCGATCAGCGGCATCCCCGATCCTCAATCCCTAAAAATCCTTGGCGACTGTCTAGAAATTCGCCGCGCGATCTCTAATCTCGTCGGTAACGCCCTTAAATTCACTGAGGCGGGCAAAGTCGAACTCAAACTAGATTTTTGTCCCGCCACCACTGATGAGACTGCGACGATGAATGGCTGGGTATCGATCGATATCCAAGATACCGGACTAGGGATGTCGGAACAAGAACAAACAACCATCTTCCAACGCTTTCGCACAGGCACCCACAGACAAGCAGGGAGCGGTCTCGGATTGCACTTAGTCGCCCGCATCGTTACCGCACATTCTGGCACCATCACGGTCACTTCCCAGCCAGGTCAAGGCAGCCTCTTCAAAATTTTACTCCCGATCCATCATTCCTGATTCAACTTCTAGTAGTATCAAAAATGGCGCAACGCTTACCATAGTCATAGTTAATTTAATTGATAATTGATAATTGATAATTGCGGATGCAATCACGCGGAGGTTCCCTCCGCATGTGTTGCACCAAGCAGATAATTGGGTTTTTAAGATGGGGATTTAGACCCCACTGGACGGGTCTCCCGCCCAGTACCTTAAAAAGCGGATGCCTTTTCGGTTATTTTCCCCACTGGTCGGGGGACCCGCCCAGTTGTCCATGAAAAGGCACCAAGCACAATCCACCTAAACGGTGGGGGATTTAAACCCCTGCTCTTTGTTAATCGTTTGAATCGAAAAGATCGCAGTGGCGATTGTCAAGATTGTCAACAGCTTCTAAGACAAAGGGGTGGCTAGTTTGCTATTGTGGAGATTATGTCGATCGAGCTATGCTCATAGATATAGGGTAGGAGCGGGTTTTATCCCCACCCACCACTAGCAACGCTATATGAAATTACCATAAAATAAAAAATGACCGATATCACTCAAGAGCCGCTACTATTACGTGCAGCCAAAGGTGCCACACTCGATCGTCCGCCAGTCTGGATGATGCGTCAAGCTGGGCGATATATGAAAGTCTATCGGGATTTGCGCGACAAATATCCCTCGTTCCGCGATCGATCCGAAAAAGCCGATCTCGCGATCGAAATCTCCCTCCAACCCTGGCGCGCCTTTGAACCTGATGGCGTTATCATGTTCTCCGACATCCTCACGCCCCTTCCAGGCATCGGGATTCCCTTCGACATCATCGAGAGCAAAGGGCCGATCATCGAGCCAGCAATTCGCTCTCAGGCGCAAATCGACGCTCTCCACCCCCTCAATCCTCAAGAGTCCCTCCCCTTTATCAAAGAAATTCTCGGCACCTTACGCCGCGAAGTTGGTAATAAATCCACCGTCCTCGGTTTTGTCGGCGCACCTTGGACATTAGCAGCATACGCGATCGAAGGTAAAAGCTCCAAAGACTACTCCAACATCAAAGGGATGGCATTCCGCGAACCCCAGATGCTCCACAGTTTACTCGCAAAAATTGCCGACGCGATCGCCGTATACGTCCGCTATCAAATCGATTGCGGTGCCCAAGTCGTCCAAATGTTTGACTCCTGGGCGGGACAACTCAGCCCCCAAGATTACGAAACCTTCGCTCTCCCCTATCAGCAGCGGGTAGTCCAACAAGTCAAAGCCACTCACCCCGATACACCCCTAATCCTCTACATCAGCGGTAGCTCAGGCGTATTGGAACTAATGGGTAAATCTGGCGTAGATATCGTCAGCCTCGATTGGACGGTAGATATGGCGGTGGGAAGACAGCGGATTGGGGCGCATTTGGGTGTACAAGGCAACATGGACCCTTGTGCATTATATGGTTCCAAAGACTTCATCCGCGATCGAATTATCGATACCGTTCGCAAGGCTGGTAAAACCGGACATATCATGAATCTCGGTCATGGTGTCTTACCCACAGTACCAGAAGAAAACGTCGCCCACTTCTTTGAAACTGCCAAGAACGTCGATAAGTTACTCTAATCTTTTAGGGTAATATAAAGATCGAATATCCTCTCTAGTTTTTACATTAGGGAGGGTTTTGATATGGATAGGTGAAAATAAATTGGAGGAATCAAACTAATGAGATATGCAGCTATAAGTCTTCTTTTTAAAGATTGAATTAAAAATGTAATTGCATAACTGCTTGAGTAATTTCAATATTTTAAGTATTGGCGATCGATAGACTCTCCCAGACGCTCGGAAATTTCAACAAATAGCAATTCTTCACGGCAGTAGTTTATGCTGGAGCGTGGGGACAACCGCCACGATGCGATCGATACCTATGCGAAAACTCCTATTTCTCTTACCTGGAACCACCCAAAAATTTCACTGTGGGGGCTTATTTGCCGAACTGAAAACGATCGAACTAGTCAAGCAGATCTGTCCCGCTGAAATTGTCACCTATCGCCAACGAGAGCCAGATAAAGCGTATTTAGATGACATCTTGGCACGCAAACCACAGGATACGATCTTCGTCGTGAGTTGGGGCTTTGATGTACCCAAACTAGTCGCTCGGTTGCGGGGCTACCCGACAATTTATCACGCCCATAGTGCCGAATATGGCTTTCGCCTCCCACCACAGATTCCGATTGTCTCTGTCAGTCGGAATACACTAGGCTATTGGGGACAAAGATCGCCTCACGCGCTATTATACTACTTGCCCAATCAAATTTCCGATGAGTTTGTCAATCGACAAGCAGACAGATCGATCGATGTTTTGGTGCATTCGCGCAAATCTTCTGACTATCTCTTAAAACAATTAATTCCCGCACTTCAGCCCCATTGTCAAGTCGAAATTATCGAAGGGTTTGTCGATAGTTTATCAGAGTTATTCAATCGATCGCGCGTATATTTATACGACTCCGCCGAGTATTGGGCAACTCAAGGCGTAACTGAAGGATTTGGACTACAACCTTTAGAAGCGATCGCGTGTGGCTGTCAGGTATTTTCTAGTGTCAATCATGGGTTATCTGATTATTTAGATCCAGGATTTAATTGTCACAAAATTGCGGGTTTTAGTACCGCTTACGATGTCGAACGCATTTTAAATGTAGTTAAGTCTGCTGTACCAGTCAATAATTTGGAATCCCTACTTGCTGAATATCGAACTGAGAATATCTTGTCGCGGCTCCAAGTGATTTTGAGCGAGATCGATCGTTTTTTCGATCGCGTTAATCTGGATAATTCCGACATGTTAGATTTTAGCGATCGCCGAATTTTGCAGTTGAGATTACTAAAAACACTCAAGAGTATTCAAAAGAAGCTTAAACTCTAATTTTGAAATGTTTGTATAGAACCCATTTGAGATCTTTTAGTGGGGAGGGCGGGTTCGTTCAATATCGATTGGTAAAATCGATATTAGCTAGCATAGACCCGCCCCTACGACTCATAGATGAAATGTAGGGGCGGGTTTATGCTAGAAATTTCTGCCTAGCACTAGTAAATCCAAACAAACCCGCCCATCTTCACCAATATCTGTCCATCGACACAGGCTTTGACTGCTTTGGGCACAGAGATGGTGAGGTAAGTCATAAAGATTGTCTGGACGATTCTCCAGGGGAGAGGCTCCGCCAACGAACTTGTTGAATTATAACTTATGACTCAGATGAATCTAATCGATAGTACAGAACCAGTTATTCCCACCGAGTGGTTCGCTCGATCGGCTGTAACGATCGCACCAGAATTAATCGGCTGTACATTGGTGCGCCAACTTCCCGACGGTACACAATTACGCGGATTAATTGTCGAAACCGAAGCGTATCAAGAAGGAGATCCGGCTTGTCATGCCTATCGCAAACAAACCAAGCGCAATCAGATTATGTTTGGCGATCCTGGCTATGTCTATGTGTATTTGATTTATGGGATCTATCACTGCGTCAATGTCGTCACCGATCGATCTGGTG
>JAJAZF010000046.1 GCA_026785875.1 Chamaesiphon sp.
CCTAAAGCCTAAAGCCTAAAGCCTAAAGCCTAATCCCTAAAGTCTAATCCAGATGCCTGTTTTTGAACAATCAATTCAAATTAGAGCGAGCGCGACAGCGGTAGATAAATGTATCACTGACTTGGAATTAATGCAGCGATGGCTCAATCCGATCCTCAAGTGCGAGCCTAAGGGCTTATGGCAAACTAGTGTAGGTAGTAAAAGTAAATTTATCATTCAGATTCCGGTAATTAAACCAACATTGAATAATGTAGTAATAGCGCGAGAACCTGGGTTGATTATTTGGGGATTTGATGGATTTTTTAAAGGTAGCGATCGCTGGGAATGTCAACCAACCGAGCGCGGCACAATATTGATCAATCAGTTTGAATTTAATATTCCCAATCGATTAATTGCTTGGGGATTCGATCGATTTGCAGCTAAATGGACAAAGGCAGATATGGAAGCTCAGTTACGCCGCATCAAAAGAGTGGCAGAGGAGCTGCATCACAGATTTGATGACTAAAAGATCGTCAATTATTCTCCGATAGATTGTAAGAAACTTAATGCTGAAGCATCGATTTTACCAAAATGAATTGCTCCAGCCACATTCCAATTTTCTAGAGATCTTACTAACCAAGGTACACCCTTGCATTGTGAAGATTCATAATGATTGAACAGAATCGATAATCTGCTCTCTAATAAAGGTTTGACTTTTTGACAGATCAAGACTATTTTTAGTAGTAATCCAGTTGTAAAAACAGCACCTAAATTACTAATCATATCCATAAAAATAAAATGTTGTGGGTTGCGGGGACTTTCGACAACTAAATGGTTGAGAACGTGAGTACAAGTTCTAAGTAGGCTAATTTCATCAAGCTGTTGGTTGTCTCGATCGGGTAAAATAGCGTCGATAGTTTTGTACAAACGATCGTTAAAACTGCGCTTACCATAGCTACTATCCACACCAGAAACTATGTAATCATACAAGTCTCCCTTAAATATCTTAATAATTGGCTGCATCTGGAGATGCGACACAAAACCACGCGATAAATCCTGGTAGGTAGCATCACCTTCCGCTTTACCTGCAAATTGCCCAAATGCCATCCCCAGCTCTTTTGTAGATAGCAAGGTAGGATTAGTTATTGATGGTAAATTATTAGCAGCATCCCGCCCTAATTGAGCTTTGATCCGCGATCGTCTAACTTGATAAGTCAGATAATGGGATAGATTTGTCTCCTGTTGCTGACGCAAACCTCGTTGTACCCGTTTAATCGTCTCGACATTTTCAAAAGTGCGTTCTTCTGTGACAAGCGAGTGTTCGTATAAATAAGGGTAACGGTTAATTAATGTCCCAAGTTGTTGTTCGCCTATAGTATCTTTGCCAGAAGTATTGCCATTGAGAACGGCATTCAATCGTTTTAGCTTGGGATAGTCATCACTTTGGAGATACAACTGGAGCAATTGGCGCAGACGACGGACGACTCTAGAATAAGTCATCCGCACATCACAGAGATTAGCTAACATTGCAACTAAACTAGCAACTGGTATTTGCCCAGAGGGTTGCATTTGCCAGTGATTGACGAGAATATAACAACAACGGTTGACAATCAACGGGAAATTCTGTTCAGCGGTTTTTTCAAATGCTAATGTCTCGATCGTCGTCCAGATCCGGTTATCGCTGTAATGGACACCCTCGATGAATAAACTCCGAAATCTTTCTAATACCTTGACTGGTGTCTCAGTTCTCACGACATACAGAAAATGCTCGTAGATAATTTGCTCGATCCCAGTGCCAATTTTTTTCCCAACTGCAAACATATATTAGTCTCCATATCTATCTCTAGTGAATAATTACCGCAAGTCAATTGAGAGCGAGATATTTGCGGGGAGGGTATGTGCTGCAATAATTAACATGGAATGACTAGTATAGACAAAGGCGTTGAGTCACCATATCACCGATCGTACCGGAAGATCTAGACAGTGACTGTGAGATCGATCGCTCTTAGTCTACCCATATTTAGACCCAATTCTGTCATCTTTAGCAAAATTCCGCTTTATGTCGGTACCGATCGATGCTACTTTAAGCTGATAAACAGGCAAAAGTGCGCGTAATGGCTCAAGTGCAATTAAACACCGTCCAACTAGGCAA
>JAJAZF010000047.1 GCA_026785875.1 Chamaesiphon sp.
CGCCCAGTGGAGTATCGTACCCATTTTCATATCGGGGTAAGTTGGGGATTGAATGAGTCAAATGTGTTCAGAAATATCAGGAAAGTTGAGAATATATTAATTAAATCAGGGTTATTTAATGTGGAAGGGAAGAAAAAAGTCTTTAAGTAAAGAGCATAAAAAATTCAATAAACAGTTAGCAAAAGAAAGGATTATAGTCGAGCATGTTCACAGAAAATTAAAGATATTTAGAATCCTATCGTCACGATATAGAAATCGAAGACGAAGGTTTGGGTTAAGGATTAATTTAATTGCGGGAATTTACAATTATGAGCTGTATTTGTCATCACAACAGGCGATCGGTTGATACTTTCGCAAGAGGTCTATTGGTAGTTGATAATTGACAACAAAATAACTGATGAAACGACGGGATATATTACTTGGAGCATCCAGCCTCGCTACAGCCGCGATCGTGGCTAACTCTCAACTAGGTACAGCTAAACAACCAGATTCTAAAACTACTACTGCGGTTACGCCAACTGCTAATGTGGGTAAAAATATCCAGATCGCCAAGGATTTACCAGGTTACTATGTTGCTCCAGCAGGGACGGGTAAATTTCCAGCAGTAATTGTCTTAATGGAAGCTTTTGGGTTAAATAACTGGTGTAAGAGTATTTGCAACATGTTGGCACAGTCAGGATTTGCGGCTATTGCTCCAGACTTTTATCGTGGTACTACTTATGAGTATACAGATGTGGCGGGCGCGATCGGCAAACTAAAATCTCTCAATGACGATGCCATCATGAGCGATGTCGGCAAAAGTCTCGATTTCCTGGCGGGGAGATCTGAAATCAATGTCAATGGAATTGGCGTAATTGGCTTTTGTATGGGCGGAAGATACGCCTTCCTCACTAACGCTGTCTATCCCACCAAAATCAAAGCGGCGATCTCCTTTTACGGTGGTGGGATCGATGCCACCGCAGGTAATCCCCTTGGGCAAAAATCGATACTCGATCGCAGCCCCGCAATGCAATCGCCCATCATGCTCGTGTATGGTAGTGAAGACCAACTCATCGCCGCAGACGAGCATGGTAGAGTTGCTGCGGCTCTATCCAAAGCCAAGAAACGCTATATTCTCAATCTTTTCCCCAAAGCCGGACATGGTTTCATGAGCGATCGGCGAGAAAATTATGCTCCTGAAGCCGCAGCCGAAGCTTGGGTCATGACGACGGGATTCTTTAGTCAAAATCTCAAGCCGAAGAAGTTAAAGTCGTAGATCTGGCCTCGTCCCTAGCCCTTCTGTGTTGATGAGCTGATGGTCAAAAGCTTGGGGTGCTCCTACTGTTGGGTCTACTGACGCTTGCGAACTTTTATGGGTGCTAACTTCTTACCATCCTTATCTAATGTTGTTGGCAAAGGCTTCCCACCATTAAAGTAAGCTTCCATCACCTTCAATACCATCGGCGCAGCAGTTTTACCACCACCTCCACCCGTATGTTCGCCAAATGCTACAACGACAATTTCGGGTTTGTCCGCAGGTGCATAGGAACCAAACCACACATGAGAGGGGCCAGGGGGTGCTTCGGCAGTACCAGTTTTCCCCGCAGCTTTGGGAATTGTCTCTGAATTCATCACCGCACCCGTACCGCCATCTACCACTTCACGTAGACCTTTACGGATAGTTGCGATTGTGCTTGGTTTGAGATTCATCGATTCTCGCCATTCTCGTTTTGCCGGATCTTTGACTAGATGAGGTTGAACGTGGTACCCACCATTAGCTGGAACGGCAAACATCCCAACCACCTGAAGCGGCGTAGCTTGGAGAAAACCTTGACCGATCGACATATTAATCGTATCGCCGATCGACCACTGCATCTTATAATTTTTTTGCTTCCAGGTATCATCAGCAACTAAACCCTTAGACTCTTCTGGTAGTTCGATTCCCGTTCTTTTGCCATATCCATATTTGCGCGTCCAATCAATCAATATCGGCCCACCTACGCGCTGTCCGACTTGATAGAAGAAAGTATCGCTACTCCATTTGAGGGCACCAGGAAAGCCTAGTGGCCCAAATCCAGCGTGATTCCAATCGGCAAAGGTAATGCCACCAATTCGTAATGATGGGTAAGTTTGCAGAATGGTATCGGGCTTAAATTTTCCAGATTCTAAGGCGGCGGTAGTCGTGACAATTTTGAACGGACTCGCAGGTGGAAAGGCACTTAGAGCGCGATTGACAAAGGGGTGATCTTGCCCTTGTAGTTGCTTCCACACTGCTGGAGAAATCCGCCCAGTGAGAGAATTTGGATCGAAAGCAGGGCGACTAGCCATCGCTAAAATTTCGCCAGTTCTGGGATCCATTGCCACGATTGCGGCTTTATGCTTACCCATGGCATCTTCAGCAACTTTTTGAAGTTCGAGATCGATGGTGATGGTCACATCTTGCCCTGATTTAGAGACTTTTTGTCCCAAAAATTGCTGTAATCTACCTGCTGCATCTACTTCTACTTGGGTACCACCCCACTCGCCGCGCAACCGAGATTCTAGGGTTGATTCTAAGCCCATTTTGCCAGTGACATCTCCCAGTCGGTAGCCTTGGGAGCGACGTTCGTTGAGTTCGCGCTCGTTCATTTCCCCCGTGTAGCCGAGGACGTGAGCGGCAAGTTGACCGCCAGGATAATAGCGGACTGATTCGATATCGACATCGATACCTTCTTTGTCAGCACCATACTCTTGTAGTCTAGTAATCTGTGTTTCGGTGAGGTCGCGAACGATCCTCACCCGATTTGTAGAATTTGTGGCTCCTGTAAGTTTGGCTTGAATTAGTTGCTCGTCCAGATTCAAAATTTCGGCAATCCGACGGCGAGTATTGAGCCAATTTTCTCGTTTAGTAGCTAGGGGCCAAATAAAAATTGAGTGAGACAACTTATTTCCGGCGAGGAGTCTTCCTTTGCGATCGTAAATATTACCGCGAACGGGTGGCTTGGCAACGGTTCTGACTCGATTAGTTTCAGCAATTTGACGATTTTTTGTACCTTGGCTTAACTGTAAATAACACAGCCGCGAACCAATCCCACCGACCAAACCCAGCCCAATAATTGCCATTAATACCCAAGCTTGATTGCCCTGTCCAACAGTTCTGGTTTTGTTGTATGAACCAGACGCGTTGTCAATACCGGATCGATCGCTAGAGAAGTTGTCTGAGAACCGATTCTGCATAAAATTAAGTTAGGCTTGAGAGGTTGAACTTGTCAACGGCGATTTGTTGGTGGGCAATCCGATAGTTGGCATCTTAGCCGATTTTGGTCATTTGTTTGAGTGGGGGATACCGCACTAAATTTATGACATCGAGATCCAGCCGTCGGAGCTAATTTTAGGCAACCTGTGTGTGTTGACTGGTTCACTTTGCCAATTTAGCACCAGTATGCGATTGTCTCAAGTAGGTTGGGCACATTTATTGTGCCCATGATTGAATTAGAGCGTTATGGATCTCAAGTAGATGTCTGTAGTTACAACAAAGTTACCTCCCAGACCGCAGATCTGTTATACGCCGCCGTAACGCCAAAATCTGTTACTTAGATTACTCCGGCAACAATATTAATCGAGATCGCTAAAATCGTAGTATTGAAAAAGAATGATAAAATACCGTGCATTAAGCTCAACCGCCTCATCTGTCGGGAGGTAACGCTGATGTCTGACACTTGACTAGTCATGCCAATTACAAACGAGAAATATAAAAAATCCCAATAATCTGGCTCTAATTCGTTAGGAAAGTTTAAACCTGTCGATTGACGTTCCTCAAGTGTCTTATCTCCCTGATAGTAGACATGAGCATAGTGTTGAGTAAAAATAGTATGCACCAACAGCCACGATCCAATAATTGTGGCGATAGATATCCCCAGGTGCATGACCAGAATTGGAGTTTTAATCCCCTTCTCGTGGGGGATTAAAACAATAGCTACAAGACTGATACAGGCAGTCACCGTAATCAAGCTCAAAATCGTATAACGTCCTTCATCCTCTTGGAGAGCGGATCGTTGCATCATTTCTGGGGTAGCACGAAACATCAATCGCCATGTCAAACCCAGAAAGGAAATCATCACCACATCCCAAACACACAGAACGCGAGTTGCCCAATAAATCCAAGGCGGCAAAAATATCGCCACTATTCCCGCACACAGTAGAGATATCAACAGTCGGGGCCGGATTCTAAATTTGTGGGGAAGTCTGTTATTTGAGATAGATTTCATTTGATTACGATCGTATTAGTTGTTGGTGTAGCATCCCAATTCGGAATTTACTATTGTCGCAACCAATTATAGCGATCTCAGACAAGTTTTGAGCTTTGGTCTTGCTAAATTACTGACTAAATTACCCTGTCTTGGGCAATGTCTGTCGGCTGAGATTGGAGCGTCACCGCTCCGCACTCGCCTAAGAACGCAGCATGAGAGTTTCCAACTCACTGCGCTCAAGCCTTACTTCAAGCTAGAAAACTTGGATTTTGAATGTACCTGTATGTGGCACGCTCGGTGCATGTGCTGAAGGTTTTCGACCGAATTATCTCCGCCTTGGGCTACAGGGACTATATGGTGGGTGTCGATTTCCTCTCCATTGAATAAAGGTTGACCACAGATTGGACATTTCCAATTTTGGTTATGACCTATTTGGTAGTTGCGCGAGTTGCGCTCCCAATAGCTCTTACCATATTTCTGATGGCGTTTTTCCCAATACTCTCTGAGAGAGGGGTCATCCGGTGACGCATTCCCCTTGACCTTTACATGGCGTTCAATCGGCGTGTACGCTATCGGGTAGAGGATTAAATCCTTTTCTTTCCCTTGGCGGTCGCTAGTAGATGTAGCGAACGTCCATTTATTGCCATTTATAGTTTTGAAGTAACGTTTCCGTACCCACGTTGTGTTTTTATTGGAGTGTCTACGCTTTGACCAACGCCAAAGGTATTGCCATACTCTATGCGAGATATAGCTGAAGATTTCTTTGCTTACTTGACCTTTGTAATAGTTAGCAAAGCCTCGGAGTATTGGATTGAGTTTCGAGATGACTAAGTTTTGTTCACATCCATTTAGTGCTGTAATTTCTTTACCGATTCGCTTACAAAAGCCTAAGACTTTTTTCGTAGAAGTTCAGGGGGTTAATGAGGTAGAAGAGAGGGCGGGACATCACCAGAACGATTAGCCGAGACAGACTCAACTAAAAAATCAAGAATATTACGTTCTTGCAACTTGAGTGAAGAGACAACAGTGAGCAACCGAGAGA
>JAJAZF010000048.1 GCA_026785875.1 Chamaesiphon sp.
CCGCGATCGATCTGCATCCCTTCGACGACTTCGAGTTCGGTCGTCAGAGATTTTGATTCTTCAACAGTGATCACACCATCTTTGGTAACTTTATCCATTGCGGCGGAGATCATCTCGCCGACTTCGGCATCGTTCCCAGCCGAGACGCTAGCAACTTGCGCGATGCCTTTGCCTTCAACGGGTTTAGCTAGTTTGGCAATCTCTGCTACTAGCATCGTCACTGTCTTGTCCATGCCGCGCTTGATGCCGATCGGATTGCTACCTGCGGCGACATTTTTTAAGCCTTCGCGGATCATTTCTTGAGCGAGGACGGTTGCTGTAGTGGTACCATCTCCCGCCGCATCTTTGGTCTTGGAAGCAACTTCTTGGATCAGTCTGGCTCCAGTATTCTCTAGCGGGTCGGACAATTCGATTTCTTTAGCGACGGTAATCCCGTCATTAACGATCTGAGGTGCGCCAAATTTCTTTTCTAACAGGACGTTCCGCCCTTTGGGACCCAAAGTAATCTTGACTGCATCAGCCAAGGCGTTGACACCCCGTTCGAGAGCACGACGGGAGTCTTCGTTAAACGCTATAATTTTTGCCATATTATTTTTTTGTAATCATCTCTTCCAAAATTTAGCACTCTATGACGATGAGTGCTAAACGGATTTTGGTTAATCTGTGTGCGGTTTCCCGAACTTGTCGATGACGTTGAGTGTTCTCAATTGGAAGTGCGATCGCATTTACCTTGGCAGTTGCGATCGATTGACCTGATGTCATTAAAAAATTTCTCACTGACAGGATGTCGATGGTGGTGCGTGGGGTGAACAATTGCTTGTCTCAAACGAGATCGCTGTCTATCAATACTAGATAATTTGACACTCTGCGCGATGAATCGACACGGCTCCCAGCCTTCCCGCTCTCTCCTGGTGGAATCGATCCTCGCTGGACTTGTCCAATCGGGTCAGTACTTATCAGGCTATGAAGGGTACGATCGATTGTTTAGGGCAATTGGCGAACTCCCCCATCAAAGTTGTGCGATCCACCAGTCGGGAACAACCGCATACGATCGCGCGATCGCAGATCGTCAACCCACAGCTAATTCGATCGATGATGTCTTGTGTCGTCAGTTAGAGCGACTATCGGAGAGCGAACAGCAACTAATTTACTGGTTGGCGCTCGAACGCGAACCCGTTACTGGTGTAGAATTGCGCTCGAATTTGGTGCTGCATACTCGCGCATCTGGGGAAATTATCAATGCCCTCCAATCACTATCCCGTCGTTGCATTATTGTCAATCGGGAGCGAAATTGGTCGATTTCGCCAGTGATGATCGCCTATATAATTGGCACATTAGCGGGGAATATCCTCAATTTAATAATTGAGTTAGAGCCAAATAGCCGATCGAGATTTGGGATCTCCAGCGGGGAAAATGTGTCAAAACTATACACATAACACCTAAACCTCGTTGTGTTAAAATACTAGAGTTGTTAAGCCATGCACCGTCTTTGATTAACGTATCTGACATCGATACCCTTGCCCAGGAACTAGCTACGATTCAACAGACTGGATCCAAAAAAATTGCGCTCCTGGGTTCCCGCCACGTTCCGATTACTCATCAACATCTGATCGAGATGATGAGCTATGCCTTGGTACTATCTGGCAACCGCTTGATTACCTCTGGTGCAACTGGTACAAATTCTGCGGCTATTCGTGGCGCAATTAGAGCCGATCGCGATTTATTAACAGTGATTCTACCTCAAAGTCTGGCTCGTCAACCCCGTGAGTCTCAAGAGCAGTTGCAAAATGTGATGCACTTGGTAGAAAGCCCTAATAATGATGCGCTATCTCTAGGTGAAGCCAGCGCACTATGCAATCAGGAAATTGTGTCTCGTTGTCAGCAATTGATCTGTTTTGCCTTCCATGAAAGTAGCACGCTGTTGCAAACTTGCCATGAAGCTGAAGAACAACGTAAAGTTGTGACTTTATTCTATTTCGACTAGCCGTTCCACCTATACCCAGCGGTTTAACCTAGCTTTCTGGCTGCAAGCACCTGTTTTTATGAATTTTGCCAATCTTTCTACTTCTACAATATTACTCGGCTCGATCGCCTCTGCCGCAGCTCTAGTCTATTTTCCTTATCTAGTAATGGCGATTGCTCGCTTTCAAGTTGGGTACGATATTGGTGCTCCCCGTGCAGCGTTTGACAAATTGCCAGATTATGCCAAACGGGCAACTTGGGCGCATCAAAACTCTTGGGAAGCATTTATACTCTATAGTGCAGCCGCATTGATGGCTTATACCACCCATCAAGACTCAGCCGTGGTAGTAAATTCGGCGATCGGATTTACAGCCGCACGGTTATTTTATTCAATCTTTTATATCATCAATTTTCCGATCGGTCGATCGTTAATGTTTGGCGTTGGCTCAGTGGCGATCTATACACTCATGTCGATGAGCATTATGAGCACGATGAGTTAGGTATTAAGCTGTAGGCTTGATAGGGTGAGGGGGATCTAGATCTACATAGCAACGCAAAATCAGACAATCCCAACAAAACCTAAAACCTACTTAATGACTTATCAAGAATTAGAAATTGATGCTCCTACACCTGTCTTATCATGGGCGGGGCACGATTTGGCAAAAGCTGAAACTAAGATGGCAATAAATGTTGCCTCACTGCCTTTTGTGTTCAAACATGTTGCATTGATGCCAGATGTCCACCTTGGTAAAGGTGCCTTGGTTGGCTCGGTAATTGCTACTAAAGATGCAGTGATTCCCGCCGCAGTTGGTGTCGATATTGGCTGCGGGATGATGGCAATTCAAACACCATTTAAGGGTGAAAAATTAGATGGTAAACTCAAAAAAATTAGGCTCGATTTAGAGGCGCAAATTCCAGTTGGATTTGAAGAAAATAAAGAAATTACCAAAGATGCTACTAATTGGCAAGGGTGGCAAGACTTTCAAGAACTGCATCGTGGCGTTCGCGGTTTAGAAAATAAAGCGATTCGTCAACTTGGTTCATTAGGTGGTGGTAATCACTTCATTGAAGTTTGTATCGATACCGAAAATCGAGTTTGGTTGATGCTGCACTCTGGTTCGCGCAATATTGGGAATAAATTGGCTCAATGTCATATTGAAACAGCTAAAGAGCTTGCTAAATTAGCCGAGCTGAAATTACCCGATCGAGATCTTGCCTATTTTGTCGCAGGTACTCCAGAATTTCAAGCCTACTGGCGCGATTTACAATGGGCGCAAGATTATGCCAGAACCAATCGAGAGGTGATGATGTCGCGATTTATGCGGATTATGGAACAACATCTCAATGGTGGTAAAAAAATGAAGCCATTATTAGCGATTAATTGTCACCATAACTATGCAGAAAAAGAGACCCATTTCGGTGAAGAAGTGTATGTAACTCGCAAAGGTGCCGTTCGTGCCCAAACAGAGGACTATGGAATTATTCCTGGTTCGATGGGTACGAAATCTTATATTGTCAAAGGCAAAGGTAACGCCCAGAGTTTTTGTAGCTGCTCTCATGGTGCGGGGCGAATTATGTCTCGATCGATGGCAAAAAATACCTATACTCTAGATGACTTAATCGCTCAAACTATGGGAGTAGAATGTCGGAAAGACGCAGAATTGCTCGATGAGATTCCGGCGGCATATAAATCGATCGATAAAGTGATGGAAAATCAAGCCGATCTCGTAGAAATAATCGCCACGCTCAAACAGGTAGTCTGTATTAAAGGTTAAATACTCGATCGATCTCGGCGAAGAACTTGAATTTTAAGCCGCTTTTTTTACAGATTTGAATAGCTTCTTTCTGCGCTTGAGCACCAGTTGGGCACCAAATGCTGCAAAGATAAATGTACCAATAAAATTAGCAGGTTCGGGTACCGCCACGGCAGCATCAGCACGATTCCACCCGATGACATCGAATGCCCTAATATCGGTTTGGGAAATTTCCCCCAATTGACCAAATGCAAAAGTAGGGTCCATAATGCCAATGCCTAGCTCGTCTTTCCAGTGACTTGCCTGTTGTTTGTCACCAAAATTTACTCCTGTTGCAAAGGAAGCAATTGAATTAGCTCCACCGTCAAGGGAAAAATACTTATCTCTACGATCGGCAGTCCAATCGATCGTACCTAGAGCCGTACTTTGAGTAGAATAGCGAAATAGATCTAGTGGTGTGACAAACTCAAATAAACTATCATTGAATGGGCCGTTAGAATTAATAGGGGAAATATTGCTATCTAGAATATCGACACCGCTAAAAAAACCTAGTGAGTGACCGATCTCATGAGTAGCAAGACCTACAAAATCAATAGTATCTGCACTGATGTCATCAGTCGGATTAAAATCAAAGCTAAAATCACTACTAAAAGAAATAAAAGCATCAGTAACCCCCGTAGTAGCTAATCCTAACGCCTTGGCATTAGCATTTGTCAGTTCCATAATTAAGGAATTTGGATCTGCACTGTATACATAAGGAGTGGAAATATCAGCTACGTTGGGATTATTGGCAGTGTAATTGATGAGTCTGCTCAATGCTGGGCTGCTAGAAAGATGAGTGACAGCATTTCTGTCATCATCAGATGACTGGTGATTTGAAAGAGCGTTATAAACCTGAGCATAAGAGAAATTCTGAGTGCTAGAATTCGCTAGCCCAAGAATATTTGTAGCTAGTGGTTTAAACTCAATACTGATATTGACAGTTACATTGTTTGTGAATAATGAAGACCAGCGGCTACCTGCTGCTTTAAATCCATTTGCTGCTAATGCTTGTGAAGATCCAGGTGCTGCCGATCCATCGATTGCCTGTTGTAGTGCTACATCTGTTGAGGTGAAATTAAATGTTAAGGCATTCGCTGGGGTAACAGCACTACTGCCAATTCCACTCAATGCCATCCCCGTCATCACCGCAAACTGGTTGATCTTGGCAATATAGGTCGTCATTAGTTGTAGCGATCGAGTAATTATCCCCCTCTATTGTCATTGTCAAAATAAAAATACACTACCGTAAGAACACCTAAATTATCTACTGCTCTAAATCTGCGACCGTAAAAACACTTAAAGATGTTTGAATAATTCAATGAAGATACGCCACAAAAAATGCGATAGCTAACAGGCTACCGCGAGGAAAAAAGATAAGAAAATTAGATTGAAACGATCGTACTGATGTGAAGCTACAGATTGGTGATGAAACCTACGATACCGTGTCCGGTCAAAACTTCTTGAATTAATAATGCAACGAATCCGATCATTGCCATCCGACCATTGAGTGTTTCTGCATACTCAGTCCACCCAGCTTGGGGTCCTTCGGTGACGTATACTTTTGGCTCGATTGCGAAATTGTTTTCTCTACCGTCGTTGTCGATGAAGGTTTTGCCCCGCATGATGATTTCCTCAGTGAGTAGTGTTATTGACGTTTTCTTATGTAAACTAAGGTCTAGAAGCTAGCAAAACTTATAACTACAATCCGGCAACAAAACCGACGATCCCGTGTCCAGTCAAGACTTCTTGGATTAATAATGCAACAAATCCGAGCATTGCCATCCGACCGTTGAGTGTTTCTGCATACTTAGTCCACCCAGCTTGAGGTCCGTCAGTGACGTACATTTTTGGCTCGATCGCGAAGTTATTCTCTCTACCGTCGTTGTCGATGAAGGTTTTGCCTTGCATAATTAATTCCTGCTTGCTGGCGTTCTAAATATTTAGTTATGTAAACTAATATAACAATATCTTTACAAAATAGCAAGTACTTTTTACAAATCAATTTATTAAAGTCTAGCTAAAACTAGCTAAATCGTCTAGACAGAGCTAAATATAGCCGATCGGAACGCTCCGATCTTAGGTAACTCTCAACTAACAATTATCAACCGATCGCCGATGACTTCCCCCACTCCCGAAATTACCGTCACTATTAAGCTGTTTGCTGTCTATCAAGAAGCTGTAGGTAAGACAGAAATAGCTCATCAATTCCCACCAAATACGCCCGTGAAGGCTGTATTAGACCGATTGACTCTCGATCGACCTCAATTAGCTCAATGGCATGATGTGACGCGATTTGGCATCAATATGGAATTTGTCGATCCTGACACAATTATGCTCGATCGAGATGAGGTTGTATTAATTCCCCCTGTTAGTGGCGGATGAATTGACACTTGAGAGCCAAGTTACTGGCGTGGACGGGGATTCGATCGGATCTCGCCGATTGTAGTGTGGGTGTGTCGATCGAGAGCTTGCCACCGATCGAAGCCTAGCGGTTGAAGTTTGTGGATAAATCGATCGACTGAAAATCCGCGTCGGTTGATGCCGAGGGCGATCTGCTCTAAAAACATCGTCCTCCAAGCATACTCGATGACTGAATCGCCTTGCAGCAGCATTAGTTCGGTAATTTCTGCAAGTCGATCGAGATCGATATTTACTCCCAGACAGATTGTCTCGACAGCAAAATCAGCAAATGCAGCAATATCTAAAGCAATCGGACGAGACGGCAGATGCCACGACTCCAAATGCTCATCCCATTGAGTCCGAAAAGCTGGGAACTCCAGGAGAATAATCTCCATACAATTGGTACGATCGATCTGAATATAGTCCATATGCTAGTTCTAATGACTAATCACCTAAATAATGCGATCGCACTCCTCCAGTCAGCTACCCAAAGCCTAGCTGAATTAGCAACAATCCCCGTAGATCGACAACCATTGAGAGAAACTGTTACTAATACTGTAGAACAGATCCAGCGCGCATTAGCCGAACTAACTGCGGCGATCGATCGCCCGTCACTGGACAAAATCCCGCCAGAACTATTGACAAAAGCCGAGCGATTGGGGATTCCCCTCGATGATATCGAGGTACGTGTCGCAATTACTACACATCATTTGAGTCAATTTATGGGTATCCTCAATGAAATCGAACAAAGATTTGAAGAAATCCGCCGCGTGCGGGAATACTTACTAGTAAGGTTGCCAGACATCCCGATCGAACAACTCGGCTCCAGACTCCCAGTTTATACTGCGGCTGACTTTGAGTGGACAGAACCCAGGCTCTCACCCACAGAGCTAGCAGCAATCAGATCGAAATATCAGATCGATCGATTATTGCAGCAACCACCTCGGCACTCTACTGACTTGTTTAAACAGATTGCAGCAGCCGATCGAGCCTGGGAACAAGCCCAACTAGTTACACAGTCAGACGATCTAAATGATACCGACGATATCAGTAACTTACCATTTTAAATTAGGCGATCGGGAATAGGCGTTGAAATCTAAATTTTCAATTCACTCTAAACATAATCTGTCGATAAACAGCGCAATTCGACACCTAAAACCTAGCATCTAACATCTAACACCTCACATCCAAACCCTAAACCCTATCTCCTAATGAAGAAACTCACAACCCTGACGACGATCTTGCTGCTGACTGGTTTTGCAGCTACCGCTCAAGCTGAAAATAGCTCTCATCTGCGGCAACTGCTATCGACAAAAAGCTGTACACAGTGCGATTTGACAGGTGCGGGATTGGTGATGAACGATTTGGCTGGTGCCAATTTAAACCAGGCGAATCTAGTCGGTGCCAATCTCAGCCGCACGAACCTAACCGGAGCAGATTTACGTGGGGCAAATTTGACAGGTGCATCTCTCTATGGTGCCAATCTGATGGGAGCAGATTTACGCGGGGCAAATTTGACGGGTACCGATTTACGCACGGCTTATCTCACAAATGCTAACGTGCAGGGGATAGATGTCCGTAATGCCTATCTAGAAGGTGCTGTGGGTATCCCGACTGCTTTGGGTAGTGCAGATGATTTTTATAAGTGGGGCTTCGCAGAGTGGCAAAAAAATGACTTTGCTGGGGCGATCGCCAATTACAATCGCGCCATTAATCTCAAACCCCAATTTCCAGGTGCATACCTCGCTAGAGCGATGGCAAAATTCCGAAATCAAGATGATGCTGGAGCCATCAAAGATGCGATGGTAGCCGAACGCTTGTATTTCTCCCAATCCGATCGTGAAGGGACTCAAGTAGCGCAAGCACTGCTAGCAAAAATCAAACTCGCCAGTCAACCCAGTGAATCTAACACCAATGTTGGGAATGGTAATATGGTCGATCTGATTACAGGTTTGAGTACGATGTTGCTCAAGTTTTTCTAAGCTAATAATATTGAGGCTAGTCATGTAAGGGTGCTATATTGGGCAATCTGTAATCGTCGATGATTTAGCTTCCTTCCATGACATACTCACTATTTTTCCTGTCGCTCGGGAGGCTGAATTAAATAAACAAAGAGCTACTGATTATCGAAAGACGTTGGCTAGAGAACGCTAAAATAATGTAGCGATCGCGATCGAGTGGTGGTGATATTCGGATTAGAGCTAGAAATCGCTCGGTAAACCGTAATATATAATTATTTACTAACCGTATATCCTGCATTTACAATTGCAGCCTGGAGCGTCACAACAGGTAGCTCACTCTCGATTTGGACTAGTTTAGTTTGGGGACTAGCCACAACTTTAGCTTGCGGATCGATCGAGCTAATAGCTTGAGTAATTGTATCAACACAAGCACCGCAAGCCAAATCGGAAACTGTAAATGTCGTTTGCATAATCGTAATGTTTAATTAGAAATCTTCTATAAGTTTAGCTGGTACGTGACAGCGTAATTAGGCATTAAGCTCTCGAATGCCCAGATCGCTCGATCTCAGCATTTTGCATCGCCATCAGTTCCTGAATTCCCTTATCTGCTAGATCCAACAATTCATTCATTTGGTGACGGCTAAAACTACCTGATTCGGCTGTACCTTGAACTTCAATTAGTTCCCGATTATCAGTCATGACTACATTGAAATCTACATCAGCAGCGACATCTTCTGGATAGTCCAGATCCAGAAATGCTTCACCTTGAACCAATCCCACCGATACCGCCGCGACTTGACGCACTAGCGGCGATGTGGTTAGTTCACCGCGATCGATTAGCTTGTCGATCGCTTGAACCAATGCCACGTATCCGCCAGTTATCGCCGTCGTGCGGGTACCTGCATCCGCTTGGATGACATCTGCATCAACTAGGATCGTTTTCTCCCCCAGGATGCCAAAATCGAGAGTCGATCGCAAACTCCGCCCGATCAACCTTTGAATTTCTTGAGTACGTCCTGACAATTTGAGGACTTCCCGCTCGTGACGCTGAGGTGTTGCGCCTGGTAGCATCCGGTACTCTGCTGTCAGCCACCCAGTCCCCGAACCTGCTAGAAATCTCGGTACGCTATTTTGGATGGTGACGGTGCAGAGTACCTGAGTGTCTCCACAATGAGTCAAGACAGAACTGGTTGAAAATTTGGTAAAGTCGCTCTGGAATCTAATCGGGCGTAATCGATCTAGTGGGCGGTGTTGGCGGATTTGCTGCATGGTAGAGGTGAGGGATGAGGTTTTAAAAGTTAGAGAGCGGGTACCCCATGAGGAGAGAAGCCTCGATCGTTAGTTAACTTTTATGCTGGTGATAGATTGATGCCGATCCGATCGAACCACTAGATTCTAACCGCTTCTAATAACCTAGACAAATCTGTACATCAATAGTCTGGCTGGGTTCCAAGTCCACGGGATAACTTGCGGTCAAACTCTTTTAGTGCGGTCGGGTCGCCAACCCGATCCGCTTGGAAGCTGCCCGACGTTCGCTATTCTTAGCTATAGCAGTCGCCAAGGCGGTTAGGACATCGATTGTAGGGGCGGGTTTATGCTAGAGATGCCCGAAATTTACCGATAACTTCAGAACAAAACCCGCCCCAACCGCCAAGGCAATCGACAATCGATTGTAATATGTCC
>JAJAZF010000049.1 GCA_026785875.1 Chamaesiphon sp.
AAGATGGATCTAAAACTCAAGGCTTGAATGATTTCTTTAATAGTCTCAGCATTAATACCAATAGTGTAATGAAAGAAAAGTCGCCCACAGTTGCTCGACTTTGCTATGGAATTCAACGGAATTAATCGATCGCGTAGGCTGTGCGATATTGGTGCGTAGCGCACCAATATCGATAGCAGAATGCAATGCAATCCGATCCGCTCCTGCAAATGTAGACTGTGAGGAGGTTTTGCTAGAATTTAATCTAGATCTGAATAAAATTTGGTCAGCGTAACGTCAATTCCGAGTAGTTGGATGGGAACAATACAGAGGAAGTGTACAGTTCCACCACAATGCTCCCTACCACTGCGGAAGTAATTCGGCTGTTTGTGATTCCCATTTTAGGGATGATGTTGATGTTCGTCGTTCAACCACTGCTATTTTCAGGACAATGGTTGCGATTGACAGATGTAAAGGTTCAGACTTGGATTAATAACCATTATCTACCGATGGCGGCGATCGTGCTTGCTTGCTCATTATTAGCCGTTGTGGTGTGGATAGCTTGGAATATCAAATCGCCACACAAAACCCCCGAAGCAGGAGCGCAGCGCGTCGGCTCGTGGTGGTTTATCTCAATTATTCCGATGATTGGTATTGTCATCGCGATCTTTTTGTCACGCCAAAGTATTCTCGCTCCCAAGAGTAGCGGCGATGCGATTTTGCCGTTAATTATGCTGTTTGCGATCGATATTATTGTTATTTACTGGCTGACTACCGCGAGTAGTACCCCTGGTGGTGCTCGACGCTTACCGCCTGGTGCAAATCTATTTAAACGTTAAAGATACCTACCATGTCGAATAAATTATTTATTATTGCAATTGGTGGATCTGGTGCCAAATGTGTCGAATCGATCGTCCAGATTGCCGCAACTGGTTTATACACCAAAGAAGAGATCGAAGTCTTATTTGTCGATCCTGATGAGAATAATGGTAATGTCGATCGCGCCCGCAAAACGTTAAATACTTATCAAGAGTGTCAGCAGTTAGTAACAGGCGGTAGCACCGAACAACAAATCGAGTGGATGTCTACACCGATTAAATCCTACGATTTGTGGTCGCCATTTCAGGGCAAACTAGGCGGACGAGAATTAGCTAGTTATTTTAACTACGGTACAATGGATGCTGGTTTAGCCAGCTTATTGGAAGTTCTGTATACTCCTGACGAGCGCAATCAACAATTAGATGAAGGCTTTCGCGGTCGTCCATCAATTGGTGCAGCAGTGATGAGTCAAATTGACCTCCAGCGTTTGGATACTGAACCTTGGGGAAGTTTCATCCAAAGTATTAATAACGCTGTAGCGCAAGGCAAGCAAGCTCGTGTACTATTGTGCGGCTCTATTTTTGGAGGTACTGGTGCATCGGGAATTCCCACGATCGCTAGATTATTGCGGAATAAATTAGAACAACAAAATATCGCCGATCGAGTCAAATTAGGCGGTCTATTTTTGTTACCATATTTTAGCTTTACGGTACCGCCTGGAGCTGAAACTAATGGATTATACGCCGCATCTGACCAGTTTTTACTCAATACTGAATCAGCATTACGCTACTATGTGACTCAGGCAAGTGAGTTATTTGATACTGTCTATCTCTTAGGGAATGAGAATACCTCAGAAGTAGAATTTAGCGTCGGTAATACTACTCAAAAAAATCGCCCGCATTTTATCGAATTATATGCTGCTCTGGCTGCACGCGATTTTCTGATCGAAGATTGTGACAATAAATTAATATCGATTACACGCGATCGAGTAGGTGAAATTAAATGGAGTGACTTACCTGATGATTTCACAGTCAAAAAATTAATGACTAATGCTGCTCGACTAGCCTATCTGTGGATGAGTGATATCGAAAAAATAGTCCAATATACGCGTAATAACGGATTAAAAGCTGCATCAAATACTGAACCTTGGCTGGATAAATATTACGACCTTCAGACAGATAGTAGTGATAAATTCGATCTACCTCAGCAGCAAAAAGCGATCGAGACTTTGAGCAATTGGAGTCGCAGCTATCTCTACTGGCTGCAAGAGTTACACTTCGATAAGATCGATCGATTACAGTTATTTAACACCCAGATTTTTGGCGATCTCAATGGTAATATTCAGTTCGATCGATTGAGCGAACTGCTCATCGGTGATACCCGCGAACCACGTACCAAACAAGATAAAGATACGATTACCACTATCAAGAATCGATTGCGTCTCCACAATCTAACAACCGTTCAAGGTATCAATCGCGGTACAGTGGGTTTAGCTAAATCTCTCTACCTAAATGCCCAGTTTAATTGATTGAACTATCTCAATGATCAGCTCAGAAGGTTTTTAAATATTAAATCTAAAATCTAAAATTTCTATGACAGTATTTATTCTTCCTAAGCTCAAAGACGCAGATTTACCAGCACCAAATCAAACTGGTAGATGGGAGCGATATGATAAGACTCGATTTGAAAGTGTTGCTAAAAGCTTAGACTATAAAGCACCAGGGGACAACAAAAAGATTAACTCAGTGCCAGATATGTGGGCATTGCCGATGACGCTAGAGTTGCCATTATACAATAATCGTCATCCCCTCCGAGCAGCCGCGATCGCGCAATGGCAAGGAATGTTAGCGGCGATTGCTCTATCAAAAGTACGTGGTTTTCAGCTCAAAGCAGAATTAATAGACTTAAACAGACTCAAAGATAATTATCCCTTTGCTGCGGCATTATATCAGCTACTACCCAACTCAGGTAAGAGTCTACATCAGTTAGCAAATAAACATCCTTGGGAAGAACTATACATCTGGAGTTGGAAGAAACAAGCGGTTGGGATTACCAGCCCGACGACAATTATTGCACCCGCCGCCGAGGCGGATTGGGACGGTTTACCTTGGTGGAATTCTGAATTCAAACGATTGGAAGCTCCTCATAGTTATTTGAATCCAGACGAAAAACCTCTGCTGCGAGAGTGGTTAAATAAATTACGCGAAGAAGTTATTAACCCTGGTTATCAAGGTGATAGCAATGCGATCGAAACTATTGCTAATCTCCTCAAAGAATATGCTAGTACTCTCACAGGTGAAACAGATAGAGTAGATATCTTAGATACCGATTCACCCAACCACTTTGGCGTAGCAATCAATCGGGGTGTATTTAATGGACTAAATTATCCAGTTAAAGGGAAAACAATCGCGCTGGTTGAATCTCCTGTGCGTGTGATTCCTTCCGAGCATAAATCAGTCAGTAAACCACTCCTCTTAATCGATACATATTTAGCCGAGCATTGGGGTGTACCGAAACAAAATATCTGTATTTATGCAGACAAAACTCTCGAATCGCTGAATATCGATGACTTACGATCGGGTAGAATGACTGACTGGGACAATAATATCAACTGGATCGAACCTAGTCAACTACTACTCCCAGACTTGCATTTTATGGATGTAGAAAATGCCCTCCCTGGAGCTTTTTCACCAACTACCAGCCAACCATTACTATTTAATAAACAACGGATTACTCCCTTACTACCGATCGATCGAATTTTATTAGAATACTTCACTCCAGAAGATCTGATGAGACGATTGAGATTTGAACCAGGAGATAGTAGTAATACCGTCCGAGTCAAGCTAAATCTTCCCCTAGTTGGGATGAATCCGACTAGTCCCCGTCCCTGCGAATATCAAATCTCTAAAGAGTATATCCTCGATGAGCGATATCTAATTACAGAAATACCTGTATTAGAAATCTATCCCCACTTTAAGATTGCAGGTGGTGGTTGGCATGAATATTATGCTTTCTATCACGATCCTAGTCGGGATAATAGTGCCTTCCAAGTAGCCTTTGACGATGCTCGTGACCCCCATATCTTTGAAGATGGGGGTAAGTATCTAACCACCAGATTAGCGGAGTTTCCGACCCATATCAACTGTTCGTATCAAGGGCAGAATATTGGAGCGATCGTCCTACCGACACCACCAGAAATTACGCTGAGTGAAACATGGAAAGTAGGCGTAGATTTTGGAACGTCTTTTACTAATATTTATGTCAGTCATCATGGTAAGAATGAGCCATTAAAACTAGAGTCACTTCATCTTAAAGTAACCGATGCTGATGAAGAAACTCGGAGTCCCGCTCTATTTGAATACTTTATTCCTGAAAACTTTATTCCTAAAGATAAACCGCTGCCACTATCTACGATCTTAACTCAGCGCGGACAAACTCGTAACCAGAAGCAGCGTCCGATTTATGATGGACGGATTTATATGCCAGATACTAGTTCTGGTTTTCGTCCTGATTCGAGATGGATGAAAACAGATATTAAGTGGAAGGATAAAGATTTAAGTCAGCTATTTCTTCAGCATTTAGCTCTAATTATTAGTGCTCTAGCAGCCAAAGATGGAGCAAAGAAAATTGAGTGGTCGATCTCCTATCCTTCAGCTTTTTCTAAAAATGAAACTCGCAAGTATGTCAAAACTTGGGAAGATCTAATTGTAGAATTACAGAAACAAATGTCGATCGAACATATTCCACCACAGCAGGGTGAGATGTCCTTTCGGACTGAAAGTTTAGCAATCGCACAGTATTTTGCAGATAAAGAAGACCGCAATCTAATTGGGAGCGCGTGTATCGATCTTGGTGGTGGTACTTCTGATATTTCAATTTGGCAAGATAATCGACTGATTCATCAATGCTCGATCCAATTAGCCGGACGACACTTATTATCTCAGTTTTTGGAATTACGACCAGAACTAATTAGTAAATGGTTCGGTCAAGAATCAGCCGGATGGAAAGACTTGAGCGACGACCAGTTTAAAGCTAAAATAGATGTTCTATTACGCCACAATAGTGAAGTTTGGCTCCGAGAACGTCGCCATACCCTGGAAGACGATAAAGATTTTCAGGGGTTATTGAGATTGATGACAGTAGGAATCGCCGGAATTTACTATTATATCGGCACGATCCTGCATACTTTACAACGAGAAGAAAAATATACTGAATCAGAAATTCCCGCAATCTATATCGGGGGAAATGGTTCGCGACTACTTCATTGGATTGCAACAGGCGGTGAGTTCAACCGACATACCGATCTCAATGAACTCTTCAATCGGATGTTAGCAGCCCCATCAGGACTAGAAGAAGTAGCTAATTCTACTCAACTCAGTCAGCGTCCTAAAGATGAAGTAGTCTGTGGATTGGTAACAGATAGAACTAATCTAACTGGGTTGAATCGAACAGATAAAGATCCCTCGATTGCAGGTGAAAGCTGTCAGATTAATAGTCGTGAAATTGCTTGGACATCTCGACTTGAATTAGATAATGATGAGAATATTAGTGAATTTAGTATTCCTCAACTCGATCGGCTCAAGCAATTTGTCGAAGATTTTAATCGCGGACTTAAAGATCTAGAAATTGAAGAGATTAAACCGTTTAATACCTATCAGCGAAAAACAGGACTAGATCCACAGTATAGTGTCAAATTATGGAGTGAAACTCATAAAGAGATGCGAAAAATGTTACTCGATATCAAAGGTAAGTCTGGTGATATCCGCATTGAACCACCCTTTATTATTGGGCTAAAGGCTCTACTCCGAGTACTAGCTAAAGAATGGGCTGGCAAATAGACAAGATTTATTTATAGCAATAGTTAATT
>JAJAZF010000050.1 GCA_026785875.1 Chamaesiphon sp.
GATATTTTCTGAGATGATACTCAAGGGTGAATTGAATTCATTGGGAAAACCAACAGCTAAATCTAAGCGAATTTCATTTAAATTATTTGCCAGGGAATGAATGTTGTTCCGCTGAAGTTTAGAGAAGGATTGAATTCGATCGTGTTGTTTTTTGATCCGTAGCATCGAGTTGACTCTAGCACGTAGTTCGAGACCATTAACGGGTTTACTCACAAAGTCATCGGCACCTGCGGCTAGACATCTGGCTAAGTCTTCTTTTCCAGCTAAGGCTGTCACCATGACGATCGGTACTGCTTGCCATTGAGACATCAGTTTGATCCGCCTACAGACTTCAAAACCATCGATACCAGGCATCATCACATCCAGCAAGATGACATCGGGGTTGAATTTCTCCAAACAGGAGATGGCATCTTCGCCGCAATTGGCATAGTGTAACTCATAACTTTCACTAGGCAAAAGTGCTTCAATTACATCAAAGTTATCTGGTTCATCGTCAACGACGAGGATCGAATAGCTACTCATTTGATTCCTTGCTGATAGTTCTTATAGAATGCCCACTCCACTAATCAAATTAACTATTGGGTAAGGGGAAAGATTAGCTCGTCAGGGAAGCACTCTCATCTGACGTTAGGATCTTGCAGACATTTTGGGTTTAATTGGGGGCACTCTAAGATATAGCAGCCTCGTCAAAAATCAATGCTCAACCCCATCCCGCTTCTAACTCAGTCCGAATCGATCGCGGTAATCGTCCCAGATCCGCTCGTGGTGACACCTGATACGACTGTGATGGCAGTAATCGCTCGAATGAACAGCCTCCACGCTGGCTCATCAACAGAGACAGAGATCGACGATCTGACACACAGACAACGATTGGAGCGAGTACACAGTCAGGCGCGATCTAGCTGCGTTCTAATTATTGAAGATGGGCGACTCCTTGGGATGCTGACAGAACGAGATGTAGTGCGGCTGATTGCCGAACAGCGGGATTTAGCTAATTTAGCGATTCGGGATGTGATGAAGTCAAATGTAGTGACCGTGCGGGCATCTGCTGTGACGGATCTAGCTGCGGCGATTGGGTTACTCGATCGACATCAGATTCGCTATTTGCCAGTTATTGAAGATGCTCTAGGGGAGATGCGCCAAGGATATGGTGTGGTGGGAATATTAACTCACGAAAGCCTCCAACATGATTTAGCTGCGGCTTTAACTACAAAAGCCGAACGGCAAAATGTCCAATTGGAATCGGTTGAGAATGTTGACGGATGCAAACAAGTAAAACTAGATCTCAGCGAGTCCCAGCAATTTCTCCAAACTGTCTTCAATACCTTCCCACTTGCGGTGTTTTGGAAGGATCGAGAATCTCGATTTTTGGGGTGCAACCAAAACTTCGCCCGAGATGCTAATTTAAACTCACCCAGCGAAATTATTGGCAAAACCGACTACGATCTACCCTGGGGAGCATTTGAAGCAGATGCTTACCGTGCCGATGATTTACAGGTAATCGATTCAGGTATGGCAAAATTGGGAATTATCGAAACCCAGACGCGATCGGATGGTAGCTCGATCTGGATCGAAACCAACAAATTACCATTGCGTAATCTAGCTGGTGAAACCATCGGCATCATCGGGACTTATCAAGACATTACCGATCGCAAGCACACCGAAACCCAATTACACAGATTATCCGAACGGTTGTCGTTATCACTCAAATCTGGGGCTTTTGGCTGTTGGGAGTTGGATATTGTCAAAGATTCCCTGATTTGGGACGAGCGAATGTATGAATTGTATGGCTTACAACCAGCCCAACTAGACACCGATCGCACTCAAGCTTATCAAACCTGGATCGAAGCTATCCATCCCGACGATCGCGCCGCCGCTAAAGAAAGACTAGAGCAAGCTCTGTTAGGACAAGTAGAATTCAATCCAGAATTCCGAGTCATCCATCCCGATGGGAGTATCCACTTTATCAAAGCTCATGGATTGGTGCAACGGGATGAGCGAGATCGTCCATACAGGATGATTGGGATTAACTTTGATATCAGCGCAGCCAAACGCGATGAAGCAATTCGCCAACAAACCGAAGCAACAATTCGTCAACAAGCCGAACGAGAATTCGTATTGCGAGAAATGACGCAACGGATTCGTAAATCCCTAGAGCTACCGACAATTTTTGAGACTGCGGTGCGCGAAATTCGAGAATTCATGCGTACGGATCGGGTGGGGATCTTTAAATTCAACTCTGATTTCGACTTTGACGAGGGCGAATTCCTAGCGGAATCTGTAAGTGATGAATTTGAATCTATTTTGGGAGCGCAAATTCACGATCCTTACTTTGCCGAAAAATTGGTGCAGTACTATCAGCAAGACAAGATTAATGCTGTAGAAGATATTCATACGGCTGGATTACTCGATGGTGAAGTTCGGGTGTTGGCAAAATTTCAGGTGCGGGCAAATTTAGTGATTCCATTATTCAATGGCTCGGCTTTATGGGGTTTGCTCTGTATCCATCATTGTGCTGCACCGCGCTCTTGGCAAGCGAGCGAGATTGACTTTATCAAACACATTGCCGAACAGATCGGCATTGCCATTCAACAAGCTACTCTCTATGAAAAAGTCCAGTTAGAACTAAGTGTCAGATGGCGGGCAGAAGAGTCGATCGCACTCCAACTCAGGCAGCAGACAACAGTAGGCGCGATCGCCCAGCAAATCCGTAATTCGTTGAGAGTAGAAGAAATTCTGGCGACGGCAACCGCGCAAGTTAAAGAATTAATGAAAGTCGATCGGGTGACTATTTTTCAGGTGTTTTCCGTTAACGGAGACTCTCCAATGCAGAATCAGAAAATTCGGGCTGTTGAAGAAGTTGTCTCACCAAAATATCCTAGTCTAGTGGAGATGAAATGGGAACGCGAACCATTTAGTAAAGAAGAAATTGAATTCTATCTACAGGGGCAACCCCGCATCGTTGTTGACGTAATGCAGGATACCTGGTCATTGCGGGTACCAAAGCATGCGGTCATGGCACAAGTCAAGTCTAAAATTGTTGCCCCAATTTTGCTGCAATCTGGAGATAGCGAGACTGATACTTGGATCGATAACAGAGGTCAGATTCAATTATGGGGGTTACTCAGCGTCCATTCTTGCAGTTCCCACCGTTACTGGCAAGATGCCGAAGCCCGATCGCTTCAGCAAATTGCCGACCAATTGGCGATCGCGATTCAGCAAGCAGGTCTATTCGAGCAGTTGGAACAAGAATTGGCAGAACGCAAGCAGGTAGAGACACAATTGCGCCAGAGCAACCAACAACTAGCAGTCTCCAACCGAGAACTCGCCCGCACCACCCGACTCAAGGATGAATTTTTAGCAAATATGAGCCACGAACTCCGCACCCCGCTCAATGCGATTTTGGGTATGTCTGAAGGATTACAAGATGGAATTTTTGGGGTCATTAACGATCGACAACATAAGTCGATCTCCCTGATTGAAAAGAGTGGCAAACACTTACTGGCTCTAATTAGTGACATTCTCGACCTTTCCAAGATGGAAGCTAATAAATTCAAGCTCGAGTTGTCAGATATATCAGTCCAAGATCTCTGCCAAAATAGTGTCTTATTTATCAAAGAACTTGCACTCAAGAAGCAAATTCGGCTGAATACCCAACTACCAGACTACCTCAAACGCATTAATATTCAGGTAGACGATCGCCGCTGTCGTCAAGTCCTCATCAATTTACTTAGCAATGCGGTTAAATTTACCCCAGAAGGTGGCACCATTACCTTGGATATCAGGGTCATTAGGGAACAGGGAATCCCATTGGTGGTCAAAAACGATCCGCCTAGCGGGTCATCCGCCACGCCACTGGAGCGGCACCACTCCAGCCACCAACCGCCGTGTCAAATTGCCTTCTCGATTACCGATACCGGAATTGGGATTGCTCCCGAAAATATGAGTAAGCTGTTCGAGTCTTTTGTCCAAATTGATAGCAGCCTCAGTCGCCAGTATGCGGGGACAGGACTGGGATTAGCATTGGTGAAGCGGATTGTCGAGATGCACGGTGGGACTGTCTCGGTTCAAAGTGAATTAGAGCGGGGCAGTTGTTTTAGAGTGTTGCTACCTTTTTGTCCGAGCGCAGAAATTGCTGTCCCATCATCATTGCCGCCCCTAGTTTATCCGCCGCTGGCAACACCTCGAGAGCCTCTAGCCATTGAGCCGAAAGCCTTGGTGTTGGTAGTAGAAGATAATCAGGCAAATATGGAAACCATGACGGGTTACTTGAAAAGTCGTGGGTATCGCCTAATGGAAGCCATCAATGGACGTATAGCGATCGATCTGGCGAAATTACACCATCCCGATATTATTCTGATGGATATTCAGATGCCAGCTATGGACGGGTTCGCCGCGATCTCGCAGATTCGCCAGATCCCTGAGTGTGCAACGATCCCGATCGTTGCTTTGACAGCTCTAGCTATGGCTGGCGATCTTCAAAAATGCCTAGATGCTGGAGCAAGCCACTATGTGACTAAACCTGTCAAGTTGAGTCAACTAGTAGTAACGATCGCAACACTACTCAATCCAATTAGTGTAACATAAGATCGACAAGCGATCGAACAATTACGGCGCGATCCTCAATTTGCCAAATTACCGATTATTGCACTGACAGCCCTAGACTAATTTAGCTAGTTCGTGTTATACTCGTTTATACGAATAAAGTATGGCGAGCGTCGCCTAGTGGTTATGGCAGAGGTTTGTGGTGCCTCCACTCGCGGGTTCGAATCCCGTCGTTCGCCCTGATAATTTTATTCAAAACAATCCCTAGCCGATGGTTAGGGATTGTTTTCTACATATTTTCTCACGAGTGCGAACCGTTTCAACGTGTACAGCAGGAGTCCCCACCCTCAGCAGAGTGGAGCGACGCGCGGTAGCAAGGCAACTGGGCGGGTTCCCCGATCAGCAGCATAACGTAGCGGGGTGGGGAGGAATGCGCGTGAGCGACGAGTCCCACCCTTGAGCAAAACCGACTAAGCGAGCGTGGCGGGGAACCCGCCCAGCAAGCTTTCGGAAAGCGAAAGGGTTGGCGAGGAGCGAACAAATACGCCATTGAGCTGAGAAAATACCTCAATACATGAGATATGATATAGCTATGAAACAAGTCCTGACAGTATCCTGCAAGCTCCAAGTAACGCCTGAACAGGCCGCCAAAATTGACGGAACTGTTCAGGCGTTTGCTGCTGCTTGTGGATATGTGAACGAGACTGTGCAGCCGAATCTGATGAATGAATTGGCGATCCAGTCCTTGGTTTATCACGATGTCAGAGCTAAGTTTGGGCTTTCGGCTCAGTTGGCAATCCACGCGATTAGACGGGTTTCTGGCAACAGGAAAACAGCTAAGAAGGATGGCAAGCCAGTTGGGAGTTTTGCTCCTACTAGCGCGACCTACGATGCCCGTACCTTCTCTTTTCGAGAGAAAGATTGGACTGTAAGTTTGACAACTATCGATGGTAGAGAGCGATTCTCGTTGGCTATCGGCAACTACCAGATTGGATTGCTGAAGGGACAAATTCCTAAAACAGCAACTCTGTGTAAACGCAAAGATGGTACTTACTATCTGAATATTCAGCTTGAGTCTGTACCACCTGAACCAATCCAAGGTGACAAAGTTCTTGGTTGCGATTTGGGCAGGACTGACATTGTTGTTACCTCGGAAGGAGATAAATTTAGCGGTAAAGAAATTACCAAAATTAGAAATCATTACGCCAAGCTCAGAGCAGATCTCCAGCAAAAAGCCACGAGAGGCACGCGCAGTACTCGACGCAGATGTCGAGAATTGTTGAAACGGTTGTCGGGTAAGGAGAAACGCTTTCAGGAATTGGTAAACCACACTATCAGCCACAGACTGGTAGCTAGGGCGAAGTTGAGTAAACAAGCTATTGCTTTGGAAGACTTGACCGGAATTAGAGAGCGCACTAATAGCCTTCCACGTTCTAAGAAGGAGCGGAGACTTAGCAATAGCTGGGCGTTCTTTCAGTTGCGGCAATTCTTGATTTACAAAGCGATAAAACATGGCGTAAAAATCTTGTTTATCGATCCTAGATATACGTCGCAAACTTGCCACAATTGCAACCATATCCACCCTGTTCGGGGTGAGTCTTATCGAAAAGGGAAGAAGTTTGAGTGTGGACATTGTGGCTATATTGGCGATGCTGACTATAACGGAGCGAAAAATATTTCGGCTCTTGGGGTTGTTGTAAACCAGCCTAAAGGTTCGGGGCTTTGTTGTTCTTTGAACAGCGATGTCTCAGGGCTATTGAAAGCCCCACCCTCGTTCATGAGCGCGTAGCGCGATTGAACAGGGTGGGGTAGTTTACACGGGGGGATTCAAAGGTAACTTAACTGCAAACTCAGTCCAGCCCTCAATACTGGCGACATGAATTTGACCGTTTAACTGCTGCACTAACTTTTTAACCAAGGATAGTCCTAAACCGCTACCACCTTGTTGCGAAGAGAAAGTAGCCTCTCCAGCGGAGAACCCTTGGCGAGTAGGAATCCGATAGAATTGCTCGAAGATGTGGGGTAAATGTTGCTCGGAAATTTGGGTCTGATTTTTAACAACGATCGTCAGCCACTCTGAATTTGGCTCTCCAGAGATCTCTACATGAATTTGCCCATCTACCTGAGTATATTTGCAAGCATTATTTAACAATTCTGTAAAAATTTTGTTCAGGCAAAATCGATCGGTTGCAATAGTTGGAATCGATTCGGATACAGTAGTAACTAATTGTTGGCGATCGGTATTAGCACGATGAATAAATGGAGCGATCGCATTTTGTAACCATACCTGAATTTCTACTGGTTCGAGATTGATGCGATCGATCGCTAATTCCAATCGCTGTAACTCTAAAATATTATTAATTAAGTCTACTTCGCGATTGCATTCTTGCTCGAGAATTGCTAAATACTTTTCGGATCGATGTCCTGAAAGTAGCTCGGCAATTTTAGTGTCTGTATTCAAACTAGTTTTCAACAACCGCACTGCCATTTTAATATTCATCAATGGTGCGCGTAAGTCATGGGAAATATTATTGATAAAGTCATCTTTTTGGTGGCATACCGACTCTAGCTCTGCAATCCGTTCAACTAGTTCGACTAGCTCTGACGTGGAAGAATCACCTTGATTAGTAACACTACTAGTAGTAAATCCGGCGAACATATTTATTGCTGTGAGTAGTTGTTGACCCAACGCTTGTACCCAAGATAAATCTTGAGATGTCCAGATACTATTGAGATTTCCTAATAAGCAAATTCTTCCCCATAATTGGCTGCGATCGCGATTGGATAGATCTGGTTGTTTGAGTAATGGAATAAATACATATCGATCGCAAATCTTGATATTCATTACTGTCGTCGTCGCAGTAAAATCAACAATTTCTCGATCGTGCAGCCGTCGCTCGATCTCCGCCGCTTTTTCGGGTTCTAAGCTTAAAGTCAATTGTCCTAAATTTGGTAACTGGGCAATCGTCAACCATCGATGTAACTGCGGCTGATATTGTTGAATTAATACCCCATTTAAAACTAAAATTTCCTGGATTTGGGCGGCGGTAAGTTGACAGAGATAAGTTGAGTCGATATGACTGCTCATGGATGATTATCGGGGTTCCGTTGTCAGGTAGCGATCGATCGAATCGATCTGTTTAGTCGTGATATTAATAAAATTTGTTACAATATTTAAATAAAATCCGATCTAAAGTATATGAGTGACCGAGAACCAGTGGAAACAGCATTACTGGCACAACAATTGGAGAGTCCAAATCTACGCGATCGAATGGTAGCATTAGCTTCACTCCGAAATGTACCTGCTGATGTGGCACTACCCCTGATCAAAAAAGTACTCAATGATGAAAGCTTACAACTGCGATCGATGGCAGTGTTCGCTCTAGGTATCAAAGTCACATCAGAATCTTACCCGATTTTGATCGAGATCCTTGCTAATGACCCAGATTATGGCATTCGCGCCGATGCCGCAGGGGCACTCGGCTATCTAGAAGATATCCGTGCTTTTGAAGCACTTGTCAGAGCGTTTTATGAAGATACTGACTGGTTAGTGCGGTTTAGTGCGGCTGTCTCCTTGGGCAATCTCAAAGATCCGCGCGCTTTTGATGTGCTGATCCAAGCTTTAGACTCACCAGAAGTCGTGCTTCAGCAAGCAGCGATTGCGGCATTGGGAGAAATTAAAGCTGTAGCTGCGGTCGATCGATTGGTATTATTTATTGAAGCCGAAGACTGGCTCGTCCGTCAACGCTTGGCTGAGGCATTAGGACAATTACCTACCCCAAAAAGTATTTCTGCCCTCAAGTATCTCACCAAAGATAGTCATCCTCACGTCGCCGCCGCCGCAACTATTTGTCTACAGCGGATGGAAGAATAGAGGATCTAGCCAATCACCCCTATCCCCTACCCTTATCCCCTCATCATGAATGTCCAAGAATTTTTTGAATTGAGTGCTGGCAAATGGTTTTCCCAGAAGACTAGTCAGCATCTTACCTTGAAGCAGTCAGAACATGGCAAATCCGATTTAGCGATCGAGATTTTGCCCAAGGATCATCCTCAGATTAGCCAATTGTGCCAAGCTACAGGTACCGATCCCTGCTCGATCTGGGGCGGTGCTAAATATACCTGGAAAGGCACCGCAAGTTGGGATACTCAGCCACAAAGCCCTGGAAATCAGCAAGGTGAAACGCTCGCGATTTTAGCCCCTGACGCGCCACAATCCCACACTGGTAAGCTGTTTTACCATCGCAGCAATAGTTCTCAACCATATGAAGTAGCGCGGTATGCGATGGGCGATGATGATGCTCTAACGCTAGTGACAGAGGATGAAAATACCTGCGCCGAAGAACGGGTTTGGTTCGAGAGTGATAACGTTCGACTCCGCACCACGATCGTCACACAGACTGATGGTAACTCGATCGCGTCCTTCTACTCCGAAATTCGGATGGGTGGTAAATAAGTAACTTGGCTCGATGATTACAGCAGTTTTCACTTGTGCATCCATCTAAAGACAGATTTTGTGGATTTCTCGGTTGCGAAAATTATGTCGGAGTGTAACAATGCGGTTGGTCTATTATCAGGTAAATTTTAAAAGTACGTGCAATCTAATTTAATCGAACCAGTTAACCAGCAAGGATCTGAATTTGAGCGAGAAAGGCTTCCTTTCACCATTCAAGATGTTCGAGCAGCGATCCCCAAATATTGTTTTGAGCCTTCTACCTGGAAGTCATTAACTTACTTCGGTCGCGATGTCGTAATTGTAGCTGGATTGTATGCGATCGCTTACAAATTAGATTCTTGGCTATTTTATCCAGTATTCTGGTTCATGCAGGCAACGATGTTTTGGGCGTTATTCGTGATCGGACATGATTGCGGTCATGGTTCATTTTCCCGACACAAGTGGCTCAATGACTTGGTGGGACACATCTCCCACTCATTTATTTTAGTCCCCTATCACGGCTGGCGGATCAGCCACCGGACGCATCATCATAATACTGGCAATATCGAAACTGACGAAAGTTGGTATCCAGTATCTGAAGCTAAATATCAGGATATGGCAGGATGGGAGAAGTTTCTCCGGTTCGACCTCACCTTATTGTTAGCTTACCCCCTATATTTATTCCGTCGCTCCCCCGAACGTCCAGGTGGTTCCCACTTTCATCCAGCCAGTCCCCTATTTCGCAAGTCCGAAAAGTGGGATGTCATTACCAGCAGCATTTGTTGTGCAGTCATGGTAGCTTTAGTCGCTGCGGGGACATTTACCTGGGGTTGGCTATGGCTGGTGAAGTTTTATCTGATGCCTTATCTAGGATTTGTTGTCTGGTTGGATTTAGTCACCTTCCTCCATCACACCGATGATGATATCCCTTGGTATCGCGGTAAAGATTGGTACTTCCTCAAAGGTGCAATTTCGACAATCGATGTTGATTATGGTTTTATCAATCATATTCACCATGATATCGGCACCCATGTCGCTCACCACATCTTCTTATCAATCCCTCACTACCACCTCCTGGAAGCAACAGAGGCGATTAAACCCGTTTTAGGCGAATACTACCGCAAATCCGATCGTTCCATCTGGGCAGCCTTCTGGGATGCCAAGGAGAACTGTCATTATGTCTCGAATACTGGTAGTAAGATTTACTATCGCTCTAAATAGGGTTTAGGCGTTAGGTGTTAGGCGTTAGGGTTGGAGATTAGGAGTTAGGTTTCAGATGTTAGGACATTAGAGGCAAAGCAAGCATTCTGAATCTCTAATACAGTTAAAATCTAAGCTGACATTCAAAAATTCAAGCCTAATGCCTAATGCCTAATTCCTCATCCCTAAAGTCTCAAGCCCAACCCCTAACCCTATGTCTCGAAGTTACTTTTTGAATAGTCTATTATCAGTTTGTTTGAGTGCGTTCTTCTGGCTCAACTTTGTTCCCACAGCACAGGCAATGGGTGGTAAATTACCAGCAATGAATCAGCCAGCACCAGAATTTACGCTACCAACAAATACTGGTACTGGACAAGTAGCTCTAACTGACTACGCAGGGAAATGGATAGTTCTATACTTTTACCCCAAAGATTTCACATCCGGCTGCACATTAGAAGCGCGGAGATTTCAACAAGACATCAACAAATACCAGCAACGCCAAACTGAGATTGTCGGCGTGAGTGCTGATTCGATCGATTCTCATGCAGAATTTTGTGATTCAGAAGGCTTAAAATTTCCACTACTCGCAGACACTGACGGCAAAGTCAGTAAAGCCTATGGTTCCTGGATGGGTATTTACTCCATGCGCCATAGTTTCATCATCGATCCTCAAGGAGTCTTACGCGCCACGTTTACAGATGTCAATCCCACAGCTCATAGCCGCGAAGTACTGACCGAACTAGATCGACTCCAATCGGTTAAAATTTAACTTATAGAATCGGGGATAGACAGCAAGACACTTCAGACAAACACAATTATCCCCCTTTGCGCCCTTCGCGGCAAACACAAACAACCCCATTCAGATCCCAAAAACCTTCCGCGCCCTTTGTTAAAAAAGATGCCGATCCTAGCAGAGCATGAGTAGAAAAGAGTGTCAGCTAGCGATCGATTGAGATTATACCACACGGCACGCGACAAATAGCCGATCTCATCAATAAAATTGACTTAAATTCAGCCGTCCGACTGAATACTCCCTTCCCAGCCAAGAAATAGACGCTCGACATCACCATCCACCATCCACCATCCACTATTCACTCACTACCCTAGATGTCTAATTTCACACTGGGAAGGGAGTAAGTATAGAAGACAGCTAAATGCCCCAAGGCGATCGATCGCTCCAGCAGTTACGATCGAATACAGCAAAGATATCAGCCTAATTATTGACATAATAGCTAGTAAGTACCCAAAAATCCAACCCATCCAAGTTGGGAACAAAGTAGTAGTCATCAAATTAAAGTTGACACTCACATTCATATTCAGAATTTTTAGCCAGAGATATCGGTATAGATACTTCACACTCAGCCTATTTCACTATTAATTAGCAAGGAGAAAAATTTTCATGGGCAGGATTTTTATCTGTGCAATCTACGGCGGCTATGAAGGTGCTGCTTCAGATCCAGAAACCATTGGAAGTGCGCCAAATGAAGCTAAAGAAATGGTATTTTTGCGCGATTTAATCGTCCCAGAACTTCGTAATCGGAAATTTGAAGTTGTCGCTGTACCTGATTTCGATCACCCTAGACTCAGTATAGATTGGATCGATAGACGCGCCAAACCAGGTGATATCGCCTTGGGTATTCATGCTGATGCTTATGCTCATTCCCAAACTAAAGGAGTGAGTACTTTTTATATAGCCAAAAATGGCGAACGCAAAAATCATGCTCAGATGCTGTTACTGGCTTTTTCCAGTCGCGTGCCAGATTTACCTAGTCGCGGGGCAAAACCTGATACAGTCACAGGGACAGGTAGTTTAGCCTTTTGTCGGCGATTGACGATTCCGTCACTACTGATGGAAATTGGCTTTAAAATCGATAGTGACGATCGACAAAAGATCCAAGCTGATCGGCGAGAAATTGCGATGGGGATTGCCGATGGCTTAGTCACCTGGAGCCGTGACGTACAGATGCAAGCTGCCAGTAACAATCACACCGTACCAGTACATCTCAAAGTTAATAACGAACCATATCCTGAATGGGGAATTGCGATCGATGGTAATGTCTATATTCCGATCGATCTAGCAGATAGATTGTCCGTCAATCTTGCGCTCAATCCCCAGATGCGGCGAATGCGCTATCGAGGGATAGTCTATATTAAAGCGATCGAATTGCGCGATCTAAATATCTCGATCGTTTCCGAAATCGGCCGTACCTATAATATCCGCTCCCAACACCAATTTAGTGCTGAAGAATTAGATCGAATTATCTGCTTGGGACATACTACAGCCATCCATCTCAATGATTTTATCACGGCAAATAATCCTGAGGCTCTAGCAACATTCCCTCACGTCGCCGAGATCTACATCGAAGAAGCCAACGCTGAAGATGTCAACCACGATCTAGCCTTTGCTCAAATGTGTCTAGAAACCCGCTTCCTGACCTTTGGCGGTGCCATATTACCAGAATTTAATAATTTTGCTAGTTTGGGCGACAGGCAGGCCGAATGGGCAAAATTCGCCAACTTGCGGCTGGGGATTCGCGCTCACATCCAACAACTTAAAGCCTATGCTAGCACTGACTTATTATTCCAAGAATGCGTCGCGCCCAGATTTGAACTAGTCAGGCGCGGTATTGCCCCAACGATGCGGCAGTTAAATGGTCGCTGGTCGGCAGATGGACAGTACACAGTCAAAATCTCCGCAATCCTCCGGCGGTTGTATGAGACGGCGGGACTTTTTTAGATCCAAGCGAAACTACACTCGATTTGCAACAAATTTAACATCTGTGCGTCATCAGTATTAGCTAAACTATAAGATAGGCTTAGTTGAGTGCAAGACAATTGGCTCAAAGCAAAGAGACGAAGCCAGCTAGCTGAGATTGCTAAAAGAATTGTATAGATGTGATTTGTATGTCAGAACCCCAGAAAAACTCACCCATTGAAGCTCGGTCAGAAGTCACAGCCCAAAACGATAACTCCATCGCTGCCCAGCCCCAGACTGCCATCAAAACATTGCGACAAGGGAGTAAATATGTCTCGTTGCTGTTGTTAAGTACGATCGCTAGTTGTTCGTTTGGCTATTTAGCTGCTAAAGAACAGCTCCCGACCAGTATCGAGTCATCTGCTGTAGCTAGCCCCAAAATAGCCGATAGTAGCAGTATCTTAGCTGGTGTCAATACCAATTTTATCACCCAAGTAGTCGATAAAGTCGGCCCAGCAGTCGTCAGAATTAATGCTTCAACAACTGTAGCTGCTCGTTCAGGTGGTGGGGATGGTTCTGAAGATCCCTTCTTTCGGCGATTCTTTGGCAATCGGACAGGTCAACCGCAGCAACCAGCAGAGCGGGAAATCAGACAGGGCACAGGCTCTGGTTTTATTATCAATAATAATGGTCAAATCCTGACCAATGCTCACGTTGTCGCTGGTGCGACGAAAGTTACTGTCACGCTCAAAGATGGCCGGACGGTAGATGGTAGAGTTAAAGGGATCGATCGAGTCACAGATGTTGCTGTCGTCGAGATCGCCGAGAAAAATCTCCCTAGTATTCAACTTGGTAATTCAGAGCAAATCAAACCAGGTGAATGGGCAATCGCGATCGGTAATCCCTTAGGCTTAGATAACACTGTTACCGCTGGCATCGTCAGTGGTACCGGACGTACTGGTGCTGAAATTGGCGCAGCAGACAAACGAGTAAATTACATCCAAACCGATGCTGCCATCAATCCTGGTAACTCTGGTGGACCCCTACTCAACGCAGGAGGACAAGTCATCGGGATGAACACCGCTATCTTGCGCGGTGCCCAAGGTTTGGGGTTTGCAATCCCGATTAATACAGCCGTGCGGATTGCCAATCAACTGATTGCCACAGGCAAAGTAGATCATCCCTTCCTCGGCGTTCAGATGGTCAATCTCACCCCTGCTCTCAAGCAAGAAATCAACAGCGATCCCAACACCAATTTCAAGATCGATGTCGATAAAGGTACTCTGATTGCCCGCGTCGTTCGCAACTCACCCGCAGCGACAGCCGGAATGCGTTCTGGAGACATCATCAAGAGTGTCAATGGTAAAACCGTCGAAAACTCCAATCAAGTGCAGCAAGCTGTCGATACAACTAAGATTGGTACTAATGTCCAAATCTTAGTCCGCCGGAATGGACAAGATCTCACTCTCAATGTTACCCCAGTCGCTGCTCCGCCCATGACAGCAGCCCCAGAATAGATTTGAGGCAACCTTAGAGCTTATTAGCGTTGGCATAGAGTCAGGGTGCCCCTCGTGGGTATCCTGATTCAGCATTAATAATACCTGTCAATTGGTGTCGGCTAATCATTCCGGCGGTGCTGATTAAAGGTATGCCCAGTCCTTGAGTCTCCCTCTCTCCCTCTCTCATACATCGATTCAGCAACGCCATCATTCCCATCTCCCCCTCCCCCATCTCTTGACAATATACTTTTATACAGATCGAGAACAACCTTATGGTTGCTTCTCCAATTTTTCCAAGCACGCATTTGTGATGGATAAATTGTGGTGGTACACTACCGAACACTATTTCCAAGCCCAGAAATTTATCGGCACACCCTATCTCGAACAAATTCGATCGATCCGGACACCCAACGACGCTGCTAAATTGGGTAGAAAACGTAGTTATCCACTCCGAAGTGACTGGGAGCAAGTCAAGGACGAAATCATGTTCCGTGCGGTGCTATGCAAATTTCAAATCCACCTGGATATTCGCGAAATTTTGCTCGGTACTGGCGATGAATCGCTCGTCGAAAATGCTCCCAATGACTACTACTGGGGCTGTGGTAAAGATGGTACAGGCAAAAATCAGCTCGGCTTGACTTTAATGCGAGTCAGAGAGATATTGAAAGGGAGTTGACAGTTGACCGCGAATCGTTATTGACTATGCCCTATTCCCTATCCCCTAATGATTAAATCCTGGCTGGTAATTTGCATTGTGGCGGGATTTGTGGCATTCGGGCTGCTGCGATTAAATACGCCTGAAGGAAATCGCTGGTTTAATCGCCAACGTCGCCCCGAATGGCTGACATTTGAGGGGCTGATTCCAGTAATTTGGATGGTAGTGTTTGTCTGTGGCGGATGGTCGGCTTATAATACCTGGGAATCAGCCCCAATTAATAACCCACCTTGGGGATTGATGGCATTATATCTGCTCCTAGAGGCGGCAATTATGCTCTACACACCCTCAATGTTCTGGTTTCGGAGTCTCAGAGTCGGCACGATCGTTGGTGCGTCAGGATGGATTTTGGGGGTAATTCTGGCAGTATTGGTATTTCCGATTTCGAGTACGGCAATGATTCTATTACTACCCTATTTACTCTGGAGTCCGATTGGCACCTATGTTACATGGGTGATGGAAGGATTGAATTAGAGGAGCGGGAATAGTCAATGGTAGGTAGTGGCTAGAAATTAAACAGTTGACAGCGTTGTTGAAATCGGTTTTAAGTCTCCACTCTCCGTTATTCCCGATCCCATATCCCCTCCTGTACAATAGCGATCGACACAACTTTAGACAGTACGGGGATCATGGGTGAAAATTTAACACAATTATTAGAACCGATCGCGAGTCAATTTCGCGCACTCAACCTGCCTGAAGCTTTAACTCATTGGGGACATCCCTTCTTTATGAGTATCGTGATGTTTGCGATGGGTGGATATGGTGCCTATACTGGCTGGAAAGGGAGAATATTGACAGCTAGCGATCCTCAGGTGGCGATCGAAAATAAGACCAAGCATCGGCAGGTAATGCCAGCGATGTTTGCCTTTATGGCGGTTGGTGCAACTGGAGGGATCTTGTCTTTAGTCATCCAAAAACACGCGGTGATGGCGAGTCCGCACTTTTTGACAGGCACCATCGTCCTAACTTTCCTGGCAGTTAATAGCCTCATATCTTTTACTGGTTTCGGTGGTAACAAACC
>JAJAZF010000051.1 GCA_026785875.1 Chamaesiphon sp.
AAGCTCGCCTGTGTCACCCATGAGGCTAACATCGCACTACTAAAGTCTCCTTTTTTGGCGGTAATAATATACAAGCCGCCGCTAATCCGTCCGAGGGCTTTATCGAGGTCGGAATCGAGGGACTTCATCTGTTTGATGGCTCGATCTTTGGTCAGCAGTTGTCCTAAGTCGGTTCCGGCTTCTTCGCACTGTTGATAAATCGCTTCGGTGGGGGTTTCTTTGACGCGGATGGCGGGGAAGGCGATACTCACGCCGATTTCGCGAAATTTGCTGACTAAGGGGTCTACAGGTTCATCGTCGCCGCCGTATGATTCAAATAACCCGATCGTTTGTTTATTTTTGGCTGCTACGAGAATAGTCCCGATCGCTGCTAGAGCTAATGCCGCAATTTTACCATGTCCTGGCGGCATCCCGATCGCAATCCCCGTACTCCGTCCGACTAGTTCTTGGACTTCTTGGGGATCGGCGGATTTGAGATCCATCATCTCGACGGCGACACCTGTTTTGGTAATCCCCCGCGCCAATGCTTGGGAGAGCCTGTCGCTATAACCATAATCGGCGACGTAGAAGACGGCTACGCTGGTTTCTGCTTTGGCTTTGAGTTGCGACCAGTCTTGATACCGTTGGACGAGTTCGCCGACGTTGTGGCGCAATAGGGGACCGTGTCCGGTGGCAATTGTCCCGACGGTGGGGAGTTCGCCCATCCGTTTGAGCGCGGATAATACCGATCGCGCATTCGGTGCCATCAAGCATTCATAATAGAACCGATAGTCTGGCTCGATTTTGCCTAAATCTTCATCGAATACCGCATCGGAGCAATAGTGCATCCCAAAGGCATCGCAAGTATACAGGATCTGAGTACCGCGATCGAAACTAAAGATCGTATCGGGCCAATGCAAGTTGGGCGCAATCACAAATTCGATTTCATGTCCTGCTCCCAAGTCTAGGACATCGCCATTTTTAACGATTAATTTGGTAAAAGGTTGATGGACGAAGTTTTCGAGGAATTGAATCGCCACCTTACTACCCACGATGGTGACATCAGGAGCTAGAGCCAATACATCTCGCACTAAGCCACTATGATCGGGTTCGGTATGACTGATAATCAAATAGTCGAGCTGACTGGGATCGATCTGTCCCTTGAGCGTTTCCAGGTACAACTGGCGGAATTTCTCGTGGGAGGTATCTACTAATGCCAGCTTATCGCCCCGAATGATAAAGGAGTTGTAGGTAGTGCCATTTTGCAGCCCGAATTCAATATCAAACCTGTCGCGCTCCCAATCCAACGATCGAATTGCGGTCGTATTGACAGCAATATCTTCAACCTGCATGGTCAAACGCTTTTGAATCCGATCGGTTAGTAGTACCATTGTGATTTACCTTTACCTATTCAACTCACCAGGTGTTTGTTACTATTGTGACACGATCTTTTTGGAGTGTTCGATCAAAAATACTATCGATCGATTAACCTAGACTAATCAATGGTTAAATAATCACAACTAGTTCAATCTGCAAGTGGCTTATGATATATCACTGGGAATTAGGCACCGGACATCAGATCTCTGTAGACAATGAGGGGGCGCAAACTGTAGTAACTATTTTGCATACTAGCGCAGGACAGCAACAGCGCACGAGCAATAGTTTCACCACAGGTATTTGGCTGGTACCACCTGAGATGTCGATGACTCCGACGGGGGGTACCCTCAGAGTCACCACCCCCAGCGGCGAATCCCTGATTCAGATTCAGGGTAATAGTATTAATATGCAAAGCAGTCAGGGTGCAAGTCAATCTACTACTAGCACTAGTTCTAGTTCTACCTCCACTGGCATCAAACCGATGCCACCGCTGCAAATGGGGAATATGCAGATGAACATGCAGCCCATGTCGATGAAAATGGGCAATCTAGAATTAAATATGGACACAACCGCCAGTCAAAAGCGGTTTTGTACTGAGTGCGGTACTCCAGTCAAACCAACCGATAAATTCTGTGCTAGTTGTGGGCATAAATTAGAGTTATGACTAAAGATTGACCATTTGCATCATGGAGGTGGGATAACGATCGCCTGATGCGGCTCCTTTGGGCAGAATAGTATCGATTTGAGCCAGTTCTGCCACCGTTAATTTGACATCCAACGCGCCCAGGTTATCGAGCAAATATGAAACGCGCTTGGTACCAGGAATCGGCACGATATCATCGCCCTGTTGTAGTAACCACGCGATCGCTAACTGAGCGGGGGTACAATTTTTAGCGTCAGCCATTTCCTGTACCTGAGCCACCAAATCCAAATTGCGCCCAAAATTATCGCCTTGAAATCGCGGTGAGACACGTCGCCAATCATTTGCGTCTAAATCGTCAAAAGTCTTAATTTGTCCAGTCAGAAAGCCCCGTCCGAGGGGACTCCAGGGCACAAAGCCGATCTCTAATTCGCGGCAAGTCGGCAAGATTTCCGCCTCGACATCGCGGCTCCAGAGCGAATACTCGCTTTGCAAAGCAGCAATCGGATGCACTGCATGAGCGCGGCGAATCGTCGGTGCGGATGCCTCTGAGAGTCCTAGAAACCGCACTTTACCTTCTTTGACTAATTCTGCCATCGCGCCAATGGTTTCTTCGATCGGTGTATGCGGATCGACGCGGTGTTGATAGTATAAGTCGATCGTCTCTACTCCCAACCGTTGTAAACTTGCCTCACAAGCCGATCGCACGTACTCTGGGCGACCATTGACGGGGACTGTATATCCGCCCTGACTGACATCACTCAGTCCAAATTTAGTGGCAATGACGACTCGATCGCGGCGATCTGCAATTGCTTTACCGATGAGCGTTTCATTATGCCCCTTACCATACGCATCCGCCGTATCGAGAAAAGTCACACCAAGATCGATCGCTTGATGAATGGTATCCGTCGCCGCTTGCTCATCCGCAGCACCATACACCCCTGACATCCCCATACAGCCCAAGCCCAGGGCAGAAACTACCAATCCTTCACCAAGTTTGCGAGTTTGCATTGTTCGATCTCCTGTAAGTCCTTTATCTAATGGTAACTATTCAGAAGGGGAGGAAGTCACTTCAATTTTGGATTTTGCGGATGCAACCCTTGCTATAGGCAATCCAAAATCCAAAATCCAAAATCCAAAATCCAAAATTCCCTCAGTCAAGCGCGATGTTCAGGTGTAACCCAACCGTTTAGCTAATTGATATCGTAATAAAATTCCCACTATCCCGCCAATAATACTAAATATAATCCCAGTTAAAGAGAATGAATCCTCACCCCACAAAGTTGGAATATAACTCCCAGCAATAGTGCCGCCAAATGACCCCAAGCCGATGAGAAATTTAGTCATTTTACTACAACCTCTAAAAATATCGATCGCATTGCCAAATCGCTGATATCTCTAGAGTGCCCTAAATAATCGGAAATTTAAGTATTTTTCTTTCTGCATGAGTCAAAAATATTTGAAGTAGGCAACCTACCGCTCATAGTCAATACTGAGGAGTGAACAGAGTAATTTGCCGACATTACTTATGGTATAATAGTTTTCAAAACCTCAAGCGATTGGCTCGATCTTGACAATTCCTGAAAATGAACATTTTCCGCAGTTCACCCCACTAGAATATCTGGAGTGGGAGGCACAACAAGAGTTGCGTCACGAGTTGATTAATGGTCGGATCTCGGCGATGACTAGCGATAGTGTCGAGCGCGATTCCGCAGAGCGGACGTGCGAACGAATTACTGCGAACTTGAGCACTATGCTCCAAAATCATTTGCAATCTAGCGTGTGTCGGGTGTTCGGTGCTGATGTCAAAGTGCAAATATTGGAATCTAATTCTTTCCTCTATCCAGATGTTAGCGTTAGTGGCGATGTCCAAGATCGCAGTGCCAATAAATTTATCAGTCATCCTTGCCTGATTGTCGAAGTTTTATCACCTAGTACCGAAGCTGACAATCGAGGCGATCGGTTTTCATTGTATCGCCAAGTGACTAGTTTACAAGAATATGTTCTAGTTGGTACCGATCCGATCGGGTTGGATGTGCATCAACTCAACGAACAAGGTGAATGGGAATTTAATTCGTATGAATCTGGGGATGCGATCGAACTCAAGAGTGTGAATTTTACTTTTGAGATCGATCGAGTCTATGAGGATCTAGTCGTTGAGATTGCCGAATAATCAATTGTTGTCAATCTCATTGTAAAGTGCGCTCGTAAATTTATTAATTCTGATTTCCGACCTAAGGTCGATCGATCTGCTAGCGAAATAATCGAGAGATGTCGATCGGTATCTCAGGAAAAGCTAATGATGAAATAGTACCACTACTCAAACAAATTTCAGATCGATATTCATTGTCGATAAGATCTCTGAATACGACTAATTCTAATGTTTGCAAATTCATTACCCAATATTCGGGGATACCTGCGAACGCATATAGATCTCTCTTCACGCCCAATTTGACTAGAGTCGTATTGGCGATCTCGATTAACCAAAATATATCTTCGGGAAATGGATGACGAGTTTGATATAGAGTATCGGGAGTCCTGACAATAGCAATATCTGGCTCTGGTTCCGAGTCATTAGGTAAAGTAATTGGGTGAGCTTCACTAATTTCTGCGCGATTTCCTAGGAGCGATCGGAGATATTTGGCTGTACCTCGGCAATAAAAGGAATGCGCTATACCTTCTGGTGACATCTCAATGATTTCTCCATTAATTAGTTCTAAAGATCGCTCGGCTAATAATCCCGATTCAATCATCTGGTGGTAGTCATTCAAACTCCACTTAGCAGTAATTAGAGTCATTATTTCTCTCCAAATAGCCAAACTAATTTTAATAATATTCGACACCCGATCTCAATCCGACTGTTAGTTTTTAATCCCTGAAGAATTACCAACTAATTTTTCGCGTAATTGCTTGATGCGATCGCATCATTGATATTTGCTCTTGGTTAAAAATATCGATGGAGATACTTTAAAATGGTCGGCTAACTGTTCGATATGTTCGATCGTTAATGGACGATCGCCATTTACAACATCTGTTAAAATTGATTCACTCTCAAAAATATTTATCAAATCCTTAGCTTTGATTTCCATTTCATCCATTAATACTTTGAGTAACTCCACTCCACTCAAATCTGGAATTAAAATGTGTTTTTCTTCATATTCATGGACGAGAGTACCCCATAGATTTAAATATTCTTGCTGTGCCGAACTAATAGTTTTTAAATCAAGGATTCGATCGATTTGTGCTTGAACTTCTCGACACTGTTCCTTTGTTTTAATTGGTCTTGGTGGATAATTAATTAACAATTCTAGATAGCGATCGGATTCAGTTGCTAACATATTTCCTCAGTAGTAAAGCATTTTTGGAAATTGAGTGCTTTTCCCAAAATTCCACCAGCCGATCGCGAGTAATAATGTGCATAGTTTGGATGCTATATCCGAACTAATTTACTTCGCAATTGCTTGATACGATCGCGTAATGTAGCTGCTTTTTCAAATTCTAATTCTTTCGCGGCTACCTTCATCTCTGCTTCTAATTGGACGATCGCATCGGGAATTTGTTCGAGGGTTAATTCATCAACGTGGGCGATAACTGTCTCCAATTGTTGAGCATTCAATCGACGTGAAAGATCGAGGAATTGGAGGATGGAGTTATTACCTGTTTTGACGATCGAGTATGGTGTGATATTATTTACTTTATTGTGCGCGGATTGAATACCACGCCGACGATCGGTTTCATCGATCGCGGCGATCATGCTATCAGTCAATTTATCTGCATATAAAATCGCTTGTCCGCGAATGTGTCGTGCTGCGCGTCCGATCGTTTGAATTAACGATCGAGTCGAACGCAAGAAGCCTTCTTTATCCGCATCAAGAATCGCAACTAGCGACACTTCCGGTAAATCCAAACCTTCCCGTAATAAGTTGACTCCAATCAATACATCAAACTCACCATTCCGCAGCCCTTGAATAATTTCAATGCGTTCGATCGATTGAATTTCTGAATGGAGATATTTTACCCTGACACTACGCTCGTGAAAATATTCAGTCAGATCTTCAGCCATCCGTTTAGTGAGCGTCGTAATCAAAACCCGTTCTTCGCGCTTGACTCGATCGCGAATTTCACCTAATAGATCGTCTACTTGTCCCTCCGTCGGACGGACGAATATTTCGGGATCGATTACCCCCGTCGGACGGATGATTTGTTGAGCGATTCGATCCTCAGAGATTTCGATTTCCCAAGCTCCAGGGGTCGCAGAAACAAAAATACATTGATTCACCTTCTCCCAGAATTCCTCAGCCTTTAAGGGGCGATTATCTGCCGCGCTTGGCAATCGAAACCCATGCTCGATTAGGACTTGCTTTCTGGCTCGATCGCCATTATACATCCCGCGAATTTGCGGAACTGTGACGTGAGATTCATCAACGACGAGTAGCCAATCATCCGCAAAATAGTCGATCAAACATTCAGGCGGATCGCCAGCAGTACGCCTTGCTAAATGGCGAGAATAATTTTCCACCCCATTACAAAAACCAACTTCGCGCAACATTTCCAAATCGTATCGCGTCCGTTGGTCGATCCGTTGGGCTTCGATTAATTTACCGTTAGTTTCTAACTCAATTATCCGCTGTTTCAACTCAGCATCGATA
>JAJAZF010000052.1 GCA_026785875.1 Chamaesiphon sp.
AGGGGCATTCCGGTGGTCGAGTACCCGCAAATTCGTCTCCCTGACCGAAACCATCCACAAAGAACGCTACGATCGATTCATTCAAGATCCGGCTTGGCAAGTGATTACCTCCGCCGCATCCGACCAATATGCTCTCGATAACCTAGATCTGAATAGCGATCGGGGCATTGCGAACGACAATACTAAACACTCTCCCTTTGCGGCGGCGTTAATGGCAGCTCTGGGCGGGGCAGCCGATGCTTCTCCTCCAGCCAGTAACGGGAAAATGGCGGGAGATGGTGTGATTACCGCAGTTGAACTTTATCTGTACCTGCGGGATGCCGTTGAAATTGCCACTGATGCCAACCATCAACGCCAAACCCCACAAATCTGGTGTTTGAAGAAGCATGACAAGGGCGAATTCATTTTTCTGCCGCCTGGACATCAACTCAATCTACCGCCTGCGCCTGCCCTGGATGAGTTGGAAAACAACAATCCTTATCGCGGGTTAAAATCCTATGAATCAACAAATAGTGCCCTGTTCTTTGGCAGAACTGCGCTAATCGAACAGCTCTGTGAGACGATGAGCGATCGATCCTTCACCGTAGTTCTCGGTGCTTCGGGTTCGGGTAAATCTAGCTTGGTCAAAGCTGGGTTGATTCCGCACTTAGATGACTCTACTCATTCCCCACAATTGGATAAGTTGAGACTAAAGCCTCAAGAGCATCCCCATCAATGCCAATACCCAGCCTGGAAAATTTTGGCTCCGATTCGCCCTGGTGAGTCTCCACTCAATAGCTTGAATAGTGCGTTGCAGGAGTTAACAGCATCAAGTCTGCCATCTGAAACCGCCCAAATTGACGCGAAGACTGTTGCCGAAGCGATCGCCGTTTGGAGTCGAGCTAATCCTGGGTGCAAACTATTATTCGTAATCGATCAATTTGAAGAGTTAATCACGCTGTGTCGGACAGATCTAGAAAGACAGCAGTTTTTAGACTTATTAACAGATCTCTTGCAGGCTCATCCCGATCGATTGCGATTGGTGGTGACATTGCGATCGGATTTTGAACCGCAGTTTAGAACCACTCCACTAGAATCCCAATGGCAAGCTGCGCGGTTTGTCGTCCCCGCCATGACTCGGGCAGAATTGCGGGACGTAATCGAAGAACCAGCATCTGCCAAAGTAGTCTATTTTGAGTCTATGGACAGTCGGGGAGATTTGGTCGATCGATTGATTGATGAAGTTGCGGGGATGCCTGGAGCTTTACCGCTGTTATCTTTCGCCTTGAGTGAGTTGTATCTCAAATTAGCCCGTCGTTATCTAGCAGCACAGAACAGAGGCGATACAGTCGATCGAGCGATTACTTGGGCAGATTATGATGAGTTGGGGGGTGTAACTAAGTCGCTGACTCGGAGAGCCGATCGGGAATATGCTGCCTTAGTCGCGGCAGATCCAGCCTATGAGCGCACCATCCGGCATGTGATGTTACGGATGGTAGCAGTGGGTGGCGAACTAGCACGAAGACAAGTGCCTGAGTCCGAACTGAAGTATCCAGAGCCAGAAAATACGCGAGTCCAAGCCACGATCGAGCAGTTTTTGGCGGCACGCTTGCTAGTGGGTGGTACCGATCTGGACGATCGCCCTTACATTGAACCTGCCCATGATGCGCTGATTAGAGGTTGGGAGAAAATCCTGATCTGGAAGCAAGCGGATGAAGCAAATTTAAGCTTGCAACGACGGCTAACTGCTGCGGCTGTTGAGTGGGAGCAAGTTCAGAATCGGGAGGAAGAACAGCCAACCGGAGTTTTAGATCGGGTCGCTCCGGTCTGGAATTGGTTAGATCGAGAACTCCTAACCGTCGAAAATGTAGTGAATAACATTCTGGCTCAGTTGAATCGACGATTACAGCGATCGTCTCATCAGCCAGATCGAGCGCGGGATCTACCCAGCCAGTTTCTCTGGAATACTAATCCCTATCTCAATGTCTTAACCGAGCAACTAAAATCCCGTGACAACGGCTTTAATCAAGTCGAAGCTGAATTTGTCCGATCGAGTGTGCTCCAAAAACGCCGGAACAGAAGTTGGCGATGGCGGTTGGCGATTTTGGTTGTGTCTGGTTTAACTGGATTAACTGCGTGGGCCTTATTTAATCTTAGAACCGCACAAATTGAGCAAGCCACAGCCGCTAGAGAATCCGCCGAAACTCAACTGCGCCTTAACCAATCCTTAGATGGGCTGCTTGATAGTATCCGGGCTGGAAAGTCGCTCAAACACGGACTGTTGCAGTTATTTGCGCCAGAGGCTCAGATCCAAGAGCAGGTCAAAGGTACGCTCCAAACAGCAGTTTATACGGTCAGAGAACGCGATCGGCTAGCAGCATATCAAAGTACGGTCAGGAGTAGTTTTAGCCCGAATGGGCAGCTAATTGCTACCGCTGGAGGAAACGAGGATATTGTGATCGTCTGGAATTTGCGCAATCGACTACTGACCAGATGGACAGCGCATCAACGCCGAGTCAACAACATCAGTTTTAGTCCAGATGGCAAACTACTGGCTACCGCTGGCGAAGATGGCACTGTCCAATTATGGAATTTGACTGGTCAGCAGCAGGCAAAATGGCAAGCGGATCGCCAAGGTCGAGTCAGAACCGTGAGTTTTAGCCCGAATGGCAAGCTCATCGCTACCGCCGGAAAGGATGGCACAATCCACTTATGGGACTTGCAGGGCAATCAGATCGGGCAACCCTTCCGAGGACATCAAGACGAAGTTTGGAGCGTAGCATTTGACCCGCAGCATGACGATCGACTGGCTAGTGTCGGGGATGACGGCAATGTCTATCTGTGGAGCTTGCAGGGTCAAGTGGTGAAAAAATGGCGCGCAGGAGCAGGCAACGAACTCAGTAGTATCAAATTTAGTCCGAATGGGCAGTTACTTGCTGCCGCCGGAAAGGATAGTATTGTCCGCTTATGGAACATGCAGGGACAACAGTTGGCTGAAATGAAAGGGCACCAAGGTCGAGTCTGGAACTTAGCCTTTAGTTCAGACGGTCAAACCATCGCTAGTGGAGCAGGAGATGGCACCGTCCGCGTGTGGAACTTACAGGGGCAACAGTTGACGGCATTGACCGGGCATCAAGGTCCGGTCAGGAGTGTTTCGTTTAGCCCCGACGGTAAGTTGAATAGTGGGGGAGATGATGGCACCGTTCGCTTGTGGAATTTACAAGAAAAAGCGTTCGCCCAATTGAAAGGGCATCAAGCTCAAGTGCGGACTGTCACGTTTAGCCGCGATGGTCAAACTTTGGCAACCAGTAGCGATGATGGCACGATTCGGTTATGGAATGATCGAGGTCGGTCTTTGTTGCAATGGAATGCTCAAGGTTTACCTTTAGCTCAATTAAAGGGAAAACCCGCTCCAGTCAGGGACGTTAACTTTAGCCCCGATGGTCAGCGATTGGTCAGTGTTAGCGATGGCATTGTCCGCTTATGGACTCGACAGGGGCAATTGTTAAAAGAATTCAACGGCCAACAGCAATCGATTCGGAGCATCGAATTTAGCCCAAATGGGCAGCGATTGGCTAGTAGTGGCGAGGATGGCACGATTCACTTGTGGAACCTGCAGGGTCAGTCTTTAGTAGCCTGGAAAGCCGACCCCAAGCGGATCTGGAACGTGGCATTTAGCCCCGATGGGCAGCGATTGGCTAGTGGTGGAGCTGACGGAATCGTGCGCTTATGGAACTTGCAAGGGCAGTCTCTGGGCAAATTTGAAGGGCATTTAGGCCCCGTTTTTAGCGTTGCTTTTAGTCCAGATGGGCAGCAATTAGTTAGCGGAGGTCAGGATGGGACAATTCGGTTGTGGGATTTACGAAATAATAGTCAGAAACATCTCTTCCAGGTCTTTAATGCTGAGGTAAATTCAGTGGCGTTTAGCCCCGATGGTCAGATGATTGTCAGTGGAGATAATCGAGGCAATATCCAGTTGTGGGGGTTGCAGATTCAGCAGCAGTTTGCCGCTTGGACAGCACATCAAAACTCGATCGGCAGAAAAGTTACTTTTAGTCCCGATGGCAAGACGATCGCGACCGCAGCCGATGACGGCACAGCTAAATTGTGGCAGCTCGAATCATTGGATAAATTGCTCGATCGGGCTTGTAAACAAGGAGTAAGTGAGTATCTAAACAATAAGACTCAAATTAAGGAAATCGATCCGGATCTTTGCGATCGCGTACCTTCGACTAAATCAGATTAGCTTCGATATTCTGAGTCTAAGGTTATTTGAAAATTAATTTTTAATCGCCAAATAAAAGATGTAATGTTACCTTGAGATCGATATGTTACTATAGATTAAGATCCGAAATAAAACAACAGATAACCGCATAAAATAATTGTAGAGTTGTTATTTTAAAATACATAAATATTTGGTAATAATTGCTTCGATTTCCGAAAGATTTAACAGTGGGAAATATTGATTTAAATTTAATTAACAACTGATGGAGAATAGTCATGGGCGATACCAATTCTCAGCAACAGGGACAGACTCCAGCGGATCTGTATCAATACAATTATGACTACATCGAACCGATCGCGATGGTAGACAAGCTGCCCCAATCCGAAAACTTTTCGATGCCGTGGATCGTACTGACGGCACAGCAAGTGCTGAAACTAGCAATCAATACGCTAGTTGTGAATCTAGCCGATCTCGAACAGGAGGGAGTCGAAGCCGATGTGAAGGCATTTTTACGCCAAGTCTTTCTGCAAACCCTCCAAGCACAGGGAACATCTTTTAAATTAAAGCTAATTAGTACTTTACAGGAATTGTTTCCTCAGATGGAATTGCCGCGTGGAGCATCAGTTGTTCCCACCGGATTGCAACAACCATTGCCGGAGCTAAATCCCTCGCATGTGGAAGTTGCCGTTGCTGTGCCCAAAGGAATTGAAACCGCCCTACAGGAGATGTTGCAGGAGACAGCAGCTCCTGCCGCAACCGCAAGAGGAGTTAAAACACCTTTACGAGAAACACTCAAAGACGTACCTTCCACCACACCGGAAGTTAAAGTTGAAGCTGAGGTTTCCGCAAATGTTAAAGCAGCTTTGCAACAACCCTTACAGACGCTACCAGCCACCGAATCAGAGATCGAGCAATTTGTGCGATCGAACTTTATTAAAATCCTGGGCATCGAGTTTCTGAAGTCCTTTGCTCAAAACTTGTTAGCTGGACTGAAAGAACAAGCACCAACCGGAAAATCGACCAGTCTGGATGACTACCGGAAGCTATTTGCCTACATCCCATTACCCGATATTGCCAATACCTTTGAGTCCGATCGAGTCTTTGCATCAATGCGGGTAGCAGGGCCTAATCCAGCGATGCTGGCACGGCTGACAACTGCCGAGCGACGGTTCCCCGTTACAGCAGCACAGTACCAAGCTGTGATGGGAGCTTCAGACGATCTGGAGCAAGCGATGCGGGAAGGGCGGGTGTATATTGCTGATTATGCTGTGATGACTGGAGCCTTGAACGGCACCTACGGGACTAATCCCGAAACCCAGAAATATACTTATGCACCGCTGGCAATGTTTGCCGTGCCGCAGCAAGCTGCCCCAGATCGATCGTTATTGCCTGTGGCGATTCAATGCGGTCAATTTCCGGCTGAGTATCCAGTAATTACCCCCGCCACAGGTGCGGAGATCTGGCAGATGGCGAAAACCGTCGTGCAGATCGCTGATGCCAATTACCATGAAGCGATCGCTCACTTTGCCTGCACCCACTTGTTCGTCGAGTCATTTGTCATCACCACCCATCGACAACTAGATCCAAATCATCCGCTGTACCAATTGCTGGTGCCACACTTTCAAGGCACGCTGGCGATTAATTACGCCGCCCATGAATCCCTCGTAGCCCCAAGAGGGGGTGTGAACGATCTATTGTCATCGACGATCGATAATTCCCGCGTCGCGATCGTCAAAGGATTTCAAGCCCAAGGATTTAATGCACAGATGTTGCCGCGCCAGTTGCGCGATCGCGGGGTAGATGATGCGGCGGCATTGCCGATCTATCCTTATCGAGATGATGGGTTGCTGGTGTGGGGTGCAATTCACGATTGGGTGTCGGCTTATTTAGGGTTGTTTTACAGTGCCGATGCGGATGTAACTAGCGATCGCGGCTTGCAAAATTGGGCGGCTGAGTTAGTGGCTTTTGATGGCGGACGCGTGCAGGATTTTGGCGATAGTGGCAATGGCAAGATCGAAACATTAGCTTATCTAGTCAATGCCGTCGCGACGATTATCTTCACTGCCAGTGCCCAACATGCGGCAGTCAACTTCTCTCAAAATGGCATCATGAGCTTTGCGCCCGCGATGCCCACAGCGGGGTACGTGTCTGCCCGATCGATCGCCGCAGGCAACGTTAATTGGTTCGATTTATTGCCGCCCCTCGACCAAGCCCAATCCCAACTCAATCTCGTCTATCTACTAGGTTCGGTGTACTTTACCAAGCTCGGTTACTACGAGGAGGGTCATTTCACCGATCCGAGGGTGGCGGCTCCCCTTCAAGCCTTTCAACAGCGACTGCAAGCGATCGACGATCTCGTCGATGACCGCAACAAAACCCGCCCAGTTTACGATTACCTCAAACCGGACAATATTCCCCAAAGTATCAATATTTAAACCGAAGTTGATTCATCCCTTAGTTGTTTGGAGATTCGATCGTGACGATAAACATGAATCTAGATAGTGTGTTCACATCCCTCCTCGATCCGGCCCTGAATGATTTTCAGGCATGGGCTTTGCAGCATCCAGAGGAGGATTTGAGTAGAACCATCCTCCCGCTGATTAGCTTCGTCGAAGGTTTGCTGGCCAACGAACCGACCTACCTCGACTCCAAGCGGCGGGAGTTCGGGCCGAACTTCTGCTGTGCGGGAGAGGTAGTGCTGGGGGAATTTGAAACCCTGGAGGCTGCGCTCACGTCTCCCCAGGCGCGGACTTGGCGACTCGGCACTACGATCCTCGATGCCGATCGATCCCCGAACCAAGATGTCGGCGGACGGAATGTTTTTCTGCTATCTCTATCTGATGAGGCAGCAGGCGGCAGCAGCGACCACGCGGCATTCAGACAATGTATGCAAGATTATCTCCTCAACGAGTCCGCGTCAGCGCGGCAACGGGATTCGATCGCCACAGGGTTGCTAGACAAGTTGGCTGCGGATTACCGAGACATGCCCCACGATCGCGGTGGCAAGTTCTTCACCGACGAACAGCGGGGATTGATGCAGTTTATGATTCGGTACTTGCACTACGTCATGTTTGGGCTAAACCCCGATGATGCTGCGTCGATGCACCTCTTGACCGATCTGCACTATTCCCGTCTCAGCCCGATGCATTACATAGCTGAGATTGGCAGCCTGTTGCAGCAGCTAAACTTTCAGGGACACGGAGATTTGCCCGATCTGATCGAGCAGGCGGCGACGATCTACGAGCATTCACCAGCGTTAGCAAATTTCCAAGCAGATCGGCCGGAATACAACCAGATGACACGCCGCGAACTAGCAAAGCTGATGACATCGATTATGAGTATCGCCGCCCTGCAAGGGCCGCTACACCTCGCCTACACTAGCATGGGCTTCCGATCTCTTCCCGCCTATCCCGATCGTCACACCGCCGAGATCGACCCCACCCACTATTGGGATCGACTCGATCTGGACGATCGCGAGTCTGTGCGGCTTTTTCTCTTAGAATGCGCCCGCCTGTGGGCACCCGTTAGTGCCACACACCGGATCGCCACTGAGCCGTTCACCGTGACGCTGGCGGGTAAAGAGCAGACATTTCCCACAGGCACCAAAATATTGATTCCCATGAGTTTAGGGTTATTGGACGATAGTTTCTGGGGAGCTACCACTTATGAATTCAATGCCGATCGCAAAAATCTTTGCCCCTTTCACATGGGGTTCCACTCTGTGGGCGATCGCAGTGCCGGACGCATCTGCCCTGGTAAAGATGTGGCACTGGATCTGCTCGTAGATATGCTGATTACTGTGGGCAAGGTGCGGCGTACTTTCCCGACCGCAACAGCAACAACAGGTAGCGCAGCATGACAGATCGATCGATAATATGTCCTAAATCAGAGGCTGGGTATGGAAAATCTCACAACTCCATCCGATCGAATTGAGATCGTCGAACTACAAGCGAATGGATTCACCTTTCGGTGTCGGACATGTGGCATGGCAAACACGGGATATCCGGTAATTTTATTGCACGGTTTTCCAGAGACATCCCAGATGTGGACAAGGGTGTTACTATCTCTTTCTGCCCAGGGGTATCGCTGTCTAGCTCCCGATCTGCGCGGCTATAGCCCTGGGGCAAGACCAGCAGAAATCGCCGATTATACGATCGATAAAATCGCCTCAGATGTCATCGCCCTGGCCAATCTGGTCGGATTTGCCAAATTCCACCTGGTGGCGCATGATTGGGGTGCTGGCTGTGGCTGGACTGTCGTGCAACTCTATCCCGATCGCGTCCAAAGTTGGGCTGCTTTATCCATCCCGCACATGGCAGCATTTGAGACGGCAAAAAAAACGGACTCCGATCAACAGCAACGAAGCTGGTATATGGGATTTTTTCAGCTTCCGCTCATTCCCGAACTGATGTTTGGCTTAATGACAGGTGGCAACCCATCCTCCCTCTGGAAACTCTCTGCTCCTGAAGAAGTAGCGGACTACCTGACTGTTTTTGGCAACTTTGAAGGTCGCAAAGCCACTATTAATTGGTATCGAGCAAATCACAAGTTACCGATCCAATATGGAGATGTCCATCTGCCAACTCTCCTCTTATGGGGCAATCAAGATATTGCTGTTGGTCGGACAGGTGTGGCAGCAACCAAACAATATATGAAAGGGGAATATTCCTTCGTCGAACTAGATGCGGGACACACCCTCGTACAGGAGCAATTCGATCTCGTCGATCGTCAAATTCAGGAGCTGATCCAACGACATTCGATCGAGAAATAATTTGGAACTACCTCGGTCCTAAACCACACCACCAAAGAAATGACGAGCGATCTGACTCAATGAAATCCCGCAGGAGAAATCTTCGGGTTACAATTTTCATAGTCATCAGCCTGAACTCAGACTGAGTTTTATCCTATTCGATCTACATTTGCTCGATCGAACGATCGGCTAGTGCTGAGTCTTCCCCTGCCACCAGCATAGCAACTTGGCTACGAGCATTGGAGATCGATCCAAACTCATACCACTAGGCTCACCATGCTCGACGGGAATAAAGGTAGGCGTTGCAACCTACATTCAGCAGGTTATTTAGGATAAAAAATAATATTGTTGAGAAGAAGAGCCAAGGAACTGCAAAATCAGGATTTGCCTACTTGTAAGCTGAATCCGAGATCTAATTCCATTGACAAAGACAAGATGAACAG
>JAJAZF010000053.1 GCA_026785875.1 Chamaesiphon sp.
ACACCGATCGATTTACTCGCTGAAATTGTCGATATCGGTAGCAATGTCGCGCAAATCGTGGCAGAAAATGCCCATACACCTATTGCCGTACTGGAAAAGATTCTAGCCAAATATGGACAAACTAATGATGATATTTTTACAACGTTGCTAGCACTTCATCCCCAGATCGAAACTCAACAATTGATGCAAATGTGTCTTGCGCCCAATCTATCGGCAGCTCAATCTCTGTGGTTAGCGAAACAAATCACTACACAATCCCATCAATTAGTAGAGCTAGCACAAACAGAATGGGGTGTATTGCAGTTGGCTGTGGTACGCCATCCTCATACCCCAAGTCACACAATCGATCGGATCTGGAACCAACTGTGGGCTAACTATACCGCTCATAGCCAACTAGATCGAGTTATTTATGATTCTTTTGTGGGCAACTCCAATACATCGCCTCAACTCCGTGGAGAATTGCGTAAATTGTTGAAATGGTGAAGGTAGTGGCTAGTTGGTAATTCCAACATCGAGATCCCCGAATACTTACATACCCAAACACCCCAGGCATAGCCGCTCTCATGAATCCTGAAGATTTAAAGACTTATCTCGATCGCCTGATTACCAACAATCTCAAAATTAGTACGATGATTTGGGGTGCGCCAGGGATTGGTAAATCTAGCATTGTCGAGCAACTAGCGATCGTCCATCAGCTCGAAGTTGTCGATATCCGGTTGAGTCAACTGGCACCAACCGATCTGCGGGGATTGCCTGTGGCAGAGTCGGGAGTTTCTAAGTGGTTCCCCCCCGAATTTTTGCCTCGACAGGGAAGAGGAATTCTGTTTCTCGATGAGATTAATATGGCTCCGCCAACGATGCAGGGGATGGCGCAGCAACTTATTTTGGATCGCCGTGTGGGTTCTTATGTTGTGCCTGATGGCTGGTTTGTGTGGGCAGCCGGAAACCGCAAGGAGGATCGTGCTGGGGTGTTTGAGATGCCAACGCCTTTAGCCAATCGATTTTTACATTTGCAGGTGGAGCCAGATTTTGAGAGTTTCAAAACTTACGCTCTAGGGCAAGGTATTCACGAACAAATTATTGCTTTCTTGTGTTTTCGCCCGAGCTTATTACACAAAATCGATCCTCAACAACCCGCTTGGTGTTCGCCGCGATCGTGGATGATGGCAAGTACTCTACATTATCATGGGCTAGATTTGGCAGCCGCGATCGGGGCAGCGGCTAGTGCTGAGTTTCAAGCTTTTACCACGATGTATCACATGCTGCCTGACTTCACACCGATTCTGGAAGGCAGAGGTAGTCATATTCTGTTTCCTGTCGAACCTTCCGCCCGCTATGCAACCGCGATCGGTTTGACGGTTCATGCTACTGATGCCAATCTCGCTTATCATGCGTTCCAATGGCTCAGTCAGGCTGCTACATCAGAGTGGGTGCAGTTATTTGTATCGGATTTATTAGGGTTGATGCGATCTCGCGGACAATTAGGCATTTTTGCCGCCTTAATTGCTAAAGATCCCTCAATTGAGAAATTTATGCAAGATTATCGCCAGTTGATAGCGGCTTAAACAGTTGACAGTTGACAGTTGACAGTTGACAGCGATTCGCGCTCCTCGGGTTCCCCGAGGGTTTAGCGGCGTTTTTATTAGGGGGTTGCCCCCGAATAAAAAAACGACAAGACAGCGAATCAAGAGAGCGAAGTTGTTATTGGGGAGATTTAAACTCCCCAATAACAACTGTCTGCCTAAAGGTATGGGCTTTAAACCCCTGCTGTTTTGTAAAATAAGTATAATTTTAGATATATCCTCGATTTTGAGTCAAATGCTCGATCGATTAAGAGTCGAGTAATTGCCCTTGGGCTACTGACAAATTTAATTCTTTGTGTCCTCGATATGTCTTATCCTTCAGCTCCCTGGCATCTTTACGGTAGTGCGGTAGAATCTTTCCATGCGATCGATGTGGAAAAAGCCAAACAATTCGTACCTGTAGATTTAGAGATTGTTTCCGTGCTTCCAGGTAAAACAGTGGGTAGCGTGTATCTGTCTGTTTACGAGTCGAATTCAACCCTTCAATATCATGAGCTGATTGTAGCTCCGGCTCTGGTACGCTATCAGGGGAAAATCGGGGCGTGGGTTTCACATATTTATGTCGATTCAGCCACATCTGTGGCGGGAGGTAGAAATATTTGGGGACTGCCAAAACAGATGGCTGATTTTAGTTGGAGCGAACGCCAGATCGCAGTTTCACAAAATAATAGATCTCTATGTCGAGTCGATCGATCTCAAATAGAATTACCACTTTCCTTCTGGGATAAATTTAAAATTAGTGGTAATGTTTTTGGCGGTTTAGAGCGAGATATTTTATCATTTCAAGGTGATGTTGAAGCAGAGCTAAAATGGCATCCATTTCACCTGAATATTCCTGTTGAAAGTCCCTTTGCTACGCTCGAGCTAGGCAGTCCTTGGTTTACAATTCAATTCGATCGACTTCATCTGACTGCTAATCCTCCATCGATCGTGGGAAACTGGACATCTGAAGCAGGTAGCAACCAGGGTTAAACAATGCCCGATCGTCGCCCAAATCGAACCAGTAGTTAGATAAGCGATCGTGCAAACTCCACTCGATCAACTAAGTCTAGCAGTGCATTCGAGAATCAGCCGTTGATTTTCGATCGCGTGGGGTTGAATATCCAGAGCAGATCTGAAGGCTCCGATCGCGGCTGAATAATCACCCAAAGCAGCATGGCATAATCCCAAACCATGTAGGGCACCAAAATGAACTGGATTGAGTTCGATTGCCTTCTCACAATCAGCGATCGCTCGATCGTAGTCTTGAGTCACAAATCGTAAGACAGCACGTCTATTCCATGCTTCGGCAAAATCTGGGACAGCATCAACCAAATCGTCTAAAATCGATGTAGCGGAGACTACATCGCCTTGGGCTAGCAATTTTTCACTCTGTTCGATCTGTTCGAGTGGTATTTTTCCTTTTTGCCAGAACCAGATGCGCCAGAGTTGACTAGTAGCACGTTCTCTAATGTTCAGATCGCTACTTTTCAAATCCAAGAGTAATTTATCAACTAAATTTTGATTCATATATTTACCCACAATTTATAATTCATATGGCTACTTATCCAGGCATTTCGAGCGAAGCTTTCAAACATCCACTCGACCTTCAAGCCGAACAAGCTTTGCGG
>JAJAZF010000054.1 GCA_026785875.1 Chamaesiphon sp.
TCAAAGAACATTTTGATTTTTAAATAGGTACACCCCCAGGAGCATTCAAAAGGGAGCATCCCACTTTTTCTTGCGGAGGTTAACTGCCCTCATCCCCAGCCCTGTCTTGTTGCGCTAAACCCTCGGGAAACCCTACGTATGGCGCACCGCTTCTCCCTCAGGGAGAAGGGAGCCGGATTCAAAGTCCCTCTCCCTCAGGGAGAGGGATTTAGGGTGAGGGTTAAAAAGTGGGATACTCCCCCTTCAAAAAGGGATCTAATGATTGATTCGATCGATTCAGAAACATGTTCAGAGCCGATCCTGACTCTTTTAACTAACATCAGGCATCTAAATCTCACTCTCGCAACAACGCTTTCAACACTTCTGTTCTCGATCGAGAGGCTACGCCAACGATTCGCTGTGCCTACGGCAGGCTCCGCCAACGCGTTGGCACCTGCGACTCCCGCGCTTACGCCAACAGTGCAAGCTGTCAACTGTCAACTGTCAACTGTCAACTGTTTAGCATCAATTACTTCCAACACTGATTTAGGTAACAGTTTATCTTTAAACCAAATTACCTCACATGGAAGATCGTTAGCATTTAATCCTGCTTTGTCTAAATTCAGTCTTTCCGAGATGGCCAAGATGAGATTCTTGCAGCCTGACTTATGAACTTGAGCGAATTTTTTCTGTAAATATTCTGGTCGCCAATAGCCCACAATTTCTAAGATATAATCGCGTCCATCGGGATGCACCAACCGAAAATCAGGAATCATTACGCTTCCTGGAATTGGGAGTAAATTTACTTCTCGCTCCAGTACCCACTCAGTTTTGAGCTTGTCCCAGCGATCGGCAAAACTAGCTTCGAGCATACTATCATAGGATTTTCCTGGCGGATAGTGGGTTTCTAGACCACATTTATCGGTGAGACTATAGCGTCCGACTTTGATATTTCCGGTGTAGAAATCTTTGGTTTGGAGGGTTGCACTCAGGCTCCATTTAGTAACGTGCAAAATTGCGGGAATTAGTTTGGCGATCGCGAGTCCATATCGTGTACTAGCTTTGAATAAACTAGTCGGGCCATCGACTTTAATAGTAAAACCAGTATCGGCATCACCTTCGATATATGTCATCAATTGAAATAATTTTAGATAGCGAAATAATAGCTTATATTGTCCAGGTACATTTCGATGAGCGTTGATAGTTAGTTCGCTGGCGCGATAAAATACGCCCTGAACTTGTGAGAGATTGTAGCGATGAATTAAGGCGATCGGATCGGGTGCGGTAAACTCGGTTAAAATCCGATTTTCAGGTAAATCGGCATACAAGCCTTGGGTAATTTGGGCGGGAATTATTTCTGTGCTCAATTCTTGGGAAAGATTGCTGGCGAGTGTGGCGAGTGTGGTTTTGCTATGCTCGACACTGGGGCTAGAAATCGCTGAGAGGGCATAGACGCGTTCGCGCAGTTCTGATGGCTGGAGCGGGCTGACAATCTCAAAGTTACTAAAGGTTTGACTCTTGAGTAGATGGGTAAATCCTCGCTTGACGCGAAAGTCGGGACTATCGCCTTCTAGTTGCAGGAGCATCTCATCTAGTTGTCCTTGGGTACCGCCAACAACGGACGTGAAGCAGTCGATAATCTCGATCGCCATCTGGATATGATGAGCGTCAATTTCGAGCCGTTTAGGGACGATCGATTCGCCACTATATCGGTAAATGAGTAGATCGCCAGGTAACATTTTCGGTGTGAGGTTTTAGATATTTTCAGTGCTATGAATAGTAATAATATCCTAGTCACCCCGGACTTGTCTGCACTATTAGGCTCACTGAAGGTGGTTCGGGAGTGGGATATCGACTGGTCAATTACTGAACTTTTGGCAGTGTTTTTCGATGGATGTGTCGCTTTTGATGGTGTCAGTTTAGGACAATCTGCTAAAAATAGCTGATTTAGTTAAGTCGATCGAGTCAGATATGTTACGGTTTAGCTACTAAAATCGTCGATTTGAGCTAGTTGCGATCGCTCCAATGTCCCTGTCTGGGCAATTAACAGCCATTTAAATCGAATTTATCCACCAAGTCAAATCTGTGGGCGATCGCAACTAGACGAACGAAGCAAAAAGTAATAAGATTCACGCAGTGGAAGGAAGCCTCGTCTTTGCAAGGTGAGGTCTTTTCCACCTTGTGGAGCTGTACTAAATGAGACTGGAGACTAAAAATTCGCACCTAGTGATTTCGATAACCGATTGCTACTAGGGAACAATTAATAAAAGCTGCACGATCGTTGAGTATAGTTAACTGCATATTCGATTAATTATTTATACTTTGGGGGCAATGAAGCTCGTGGGTTTTTTCAATCGCTTTTCCTTATCCAGAGATATGGGTATGGACCTGGGAACTGCCAATACATTGGTATATGTATCTGGCAAAGGTATTGTTTTAGCAGAACCTTCAGTGGTGGCGATAGACCAAAAGACTAAAATGCCACTAGCTGTGGGTGCTGAAGCCAAAAAAATGTTGGGGAGAACCCCTGGTGATGTGATTGCGGTGCGTCCGCTCCGCGATGGCGTGATCGCCGACTTCGACACGGCAGAAATGATGTTAAAACACTTCATTCAACGTGCCAATGAAGGGAGCAACGTGATCAGACCACGACTGGTAATCGGAATTCCCAGTGGGGTAACTGCGGTCGAACGGCGCGCCGTGATGGATGCAGCACTTCAAGCAGGTGCTAGTGAAGTATTCCTGATCGACGAACCGATCGCAGCGGCAATTGGTGCGGGTTTACCCGTATCTGAACCCACGGGAAACATGATTATCGACATTGGTGGGGGGACTACAGAAGTTGCCGTACTGAGTTTACAAGGTTCGGTGATCAGTGAGTCTGTGCGGATTGCTGGAGACGAATTGAGTGATTCGATCGTCAACTACATGAAGAAAGTTCACAACCTGGTAATTGGGGAGCGGACAGCCGAAGAAATCAAAATCCAAGTTGGTTCGGCATATCCAACTCCTGAGGATAACGAGATTACGATGGAAGTTCGCGGTTTGCATCTCCTGTCGGGATTACCCCGCACAGTGACGATTAAAGGCCCCGAAATTCGTGAGAGTATGTCGGAACCTCTATCGGTGATTATTGAAGCTGTCAAGCGCACCCTGGAACGGACTCCGCCGGAGTTAGCCTCTGATATCATCGATCGCGGCATTATGTTGGCTGGTGGCGGTGCTCTCCTTCGAGGTATCGATACACTGATCAGTCATGAAACTGGGATTGTGACTCACATTGCTAACGATCCGCTCACCTGTGTCGTTTTGGGTACTGGTAAAGTCCTTGAAGACTTCAAAAATATGGAGCGTGTATTTAGCGGTCGATCGCGTAGTCTCTAAGTGTGTGGGTGAAGGGGACGCTTAGGTATTTCTGACACCCTAATTTTTAAATAACCTCGATAACAAGCTCCAAACTATGTTTACTTTGCGCCGCTGGTGGGATAAGAATGCTCTGAAATTAGCAGGATTTGGGACTGTCATCGGCGGTACTTATCTAGTGTTGCAAACTCAGAGTGCGCTGGTATTTGAAGCGTATAATGCTCTGTCTCAACCATTGACCCAGGCTCGGCAAATAGACGATCTCAAAACTGCTCGCGTGGAGCAACTTCAAAATGAATTGCAAGAGTTGAAAAATCAAAATCAACAACTCAAACAATTAGCCAACTATAGTGCCACAGTTCCGAATAAAGGCATCATGGCACCGATCGTCCTCCGCAGTGCTGATAATTGGTGGCAACAGGTAGTAATTGGTCGTGGGAGTGCCGATGGGATTGCTTTGGATTACATCGTCGTCGGTACTGGCGGGGTGGTCGGTCGAGTGGTGAGTGTCTCGCCCCATACTAGTCGGGTGTTATTGGTTAGCGATCCCAGTAGTCGGATCGGTGTATTGGTCAGTCAGACTCGCAATATGGGTATTCTGACCGGAACTCGGAGTAATCGCTCGGTGTTACAGTTTTTTGATAAACGTCCGACGGTCAAAAAAGGTGATGTAGTTGCCACTTCTGCTGTGAGTCAGTTATTTCCCACCGGACTGGCTGTAGGTAGAGTGATGGAAATTAATTTAAATAAATCTCCTGCTCCAGAGGCGATCGTCGAATTTACGGCACCATTGGCGGCTCTAGAATGGGTGACAGTTCACCCCCACAATCCTCATGCAGTAGTGACACCGCCAGTTCCGGTAACACCTACACCGCCTAAATTACCAGCGAAATCACGCTAAGTTAGTTGAAATCGATCGCTATGAATATGACTAATTTACATCCTCTGGCTCGGACTGGACTTGACGTGCTGATAGTTATTGGTTCGGTGAGCTTGTGTTTAATCCTATCGCCTACCCGCTTTCCTGGGATGGAAATTTTGGGAGTTGGTCCCAGTTGGTTGGTGATGTGGACGATCGCTTGGAGTCTGCGGCGATCGATTTGGCACGCGGCTACTGCGGGGGTTGTGCTCGGATTGATTCAGGATGCGATGACTTTTCCAGCGACAACAACATTGGGAACGATCCCTACTCATGTGCTGAGTCTGACAACTGTGGCTGTGCTAACTTTTGGACTGCACAAGCGACGCTATCTGGATGACTCAATTTTATCAGTCAGTCTGACTACTTTCTTACTGACGCTCGTCAGTGAATCGATTACTGGATTACAATATCTAGTTCAGGTGGCGATCGAACAGTCGGTCGAGGTGGGCGTTGACAGCTTGAGCCATCTATGGCCTAATCAATCTCTAGTGGTGCTAATTTCTGCCATCCTCAGCGGTTTGTGGATGCCAATCCTCTACTATCCATTAGATCTCTGGTGGCAAAAAACAATTGCTGCGACTAAGTTGGGTTAATATTAATTGATAATTGATAATTGATAATTGATAATTGGTGTTAATCGGGGATCGAGGGGTTGGTGGGAATGGGTTTTTAAATATCTATTAGGTTTCAATTAGAACAGCATGATTCCCTGGCTATATCGGTACCCGCTTGATGGTGAATAATTGACTCTTGTTTGTTGAAAATAGAAGGATAATGAGAGTTTGATGAGTTACTGTCTCAATCCTAATTGCTTACGTCCTGAAAATCCCCCTCAGAGTAACTTTTGTCGAAGTTGTGGTGGTAGATTGAGATTGCGCGATCGCTATTTAGCAGTTCAACCGATCGGTCAAGGTGGATTTGGGCGCACATTTAAAGCGATTGATGAGGATAAGCCGTCTAAACCTTTTTGCGTAATTAAGCAATTTTTTCCGCAGGTACAGGGAACTAACGCTGCCCAAAAAGCGGCTGAATTATTTACGCAGGAAGCAAGTGCTTTAGAGCAGTTGGATTATCCAAACATTCCTAAATTACTTGCCTATTTTATTACACCGGATGAACGTCAATATCTAGTCCAAGAATTTATCGACGGTCAAAATCTCAAAGCTGAGTTAGAAGTACAGGGAAAGTTTTCCAGCGCACAAGTGCGAGAATTACTAGCAACAGTTTTACCGACGCTAGATTATATCCATCAATTAGGTTTTATTCATCGAGATGTCAAACCTGAAAACATTATCCGCCGTACTGACAATCGTCAGTTGTATCTAGTAGATTTTGGTGCGGCTAAAGTGACGAGTCCAGATCGCTCTCAAATCCAGGGAACGACGATCGGTACGCCAGAATTTATGTCTCCAGAACAAGGTTGGGGTAGAGCATTTGCGTCGAGCGATCTCTATAGTCTAGGTGTGACTTGTCTCAACTTATTAACTGGAGTTTCACCTTTTAGTTTATTTGACGATCTTCGGAGCCAATGGATTTGGAGAGATACTTTAGCTGACTCAATTGAGCCAAAACTAGGTGAAATACTCGATAAATTAATTCAACCTAGACCGATCGATCGCTATCCAACTGCACGAGCGGCAATTGATGCTCTACAGGAAAGTTCGCTCGTTGAGTTACCAGCTAAGGTTATTGTTAACGAACAAACTACTAGTTCATTAACTAACATTGCTCCAACAATAATTAATCCAATCCCAGTAATTAACCCTAGTGATTGGGTGTGCGACTATACATTTGAATGGCATCGGAAACCAATCAATGCGATCGCTATATCTCTTAATGGTGAATATTTAATCAGTGGTGATGATGGGGGCACTGTAGCAGTTTGGAACTTAACCATACCGCAACAACCGATCGCTACTTACCGTGCTAATAATTCGGTATATTCAGTAGCTATTAGTCCCAATCGTAGTCAGATTGCTAGCGGTGATAAACATCGTCGCGTTCAACTCCGACGCAAAGAATCAGTTAATAATTCACTTCAGGAATTACGTGCAGATTTTAGCAGTTTAGATAGTCATCAGGGATTTATTTATAGCGTTCAATTTAGTCCCGATGGTAAAATCTTAGCCAGCGGTGGAGCCGATCGACGAATTCGATTGTGGAATCCAGATCTAGGTAAAATTATCTATACTCTCGATGGACATCAAGAGTCAGTAATGGCGATGCAGTTTATGCCAAATGGTAAAATATTAGTCAGTGCAGGTGCCGATCGTACCATCCGGTTCTGGGATTTAGAACACAAACAATTGCTCAAGACAATTGAGGCTCACCAACAGACCATTCATACACTAGCACTTAGTCAAGATGGACAAATAATTATTAGTGGTAGTAGCGATCGTACTGTCCAAGTTCGACAATTAGGTACATCAATTCACCATACATTAATAGGGCATCAGGATGGGGTTCTAGCCGTGGCAATTAGTCCCAATGGTAAAACGATCGCCTCCGGCTCGATGGATGGCGTGGTGAATCTGTGGGATGCCGATACTAAGCAATTGATTAATAGTTTTCCAGCCCACCCAAGTGCTGTCAAATCGATCGTTTTTCAACCGAGTGGACAAGCATTAATTACTGCTAGTTGGGATCGCACTATTAAAGTATGGCGAACCGCATAAGTGTGACTTAAAGGATATCTTTGCCGATAATAAACCATAAGCTTGCCGCAGCAGTAGACTCAAACCCAGTAGGTTGGTAAACTTGGCAGCAAAGCTATAGACATCTATTCAATCATAAGGTTGCCGTGAGTTCTAAAAAATGCCATAAGCTTGCCGTAAGTTTTGTTAGACATCCTATTTCTGGCTCCGTAGTTTTACTGAGGGTGACTGGTAAGTTGACGACTCATTGAAGTGTGTCAATGAGTCGTCAACTTTATCGTAAAAAGATGGCTAAGTTTGAAGCAGAAGTTGGCGGCGATCTCAGTGCTGGGGATGATTGGGGAATTCATTTGGATCGGGTGATGGAGTTAGCACTCAATTCCGAACATTGGACTTTACCCGCTCGAATTGAGCATGGCAAGTTTGTCGAGCTTTTGAGCGAACAGTTTGGATCTGTAATGTCGGCGGCAGAAATTGAAGAGGTGGCTACGAGTTTTCAGAGCCAAATTCAGCAGCGGTTAGCGAGTAAAGTTGTAGGTTAGATTTATTAAGTTATCAATCTGAGTATTAGCGATCGAGCTAAATAACGATTACCTCTGGTAGGCAATGCCAACGAGTCTAAATTTAGAGATCGAACTATACCGATCGCCAGCATGAGTAAGAATCATCGACGGAGCGTACCAAGGGCAATCGAGTAACATCGTAGAGCCGATCGATCTGAGTTTCGCAATCGCGTCAAAGCGAGTGAATGTGATTTATATTCGCTCGATCCAAATAAACACGATCGAGTGTGATGAATCATCAAATATTAGCATTAAGATTGAAGCTCAATCCGAAGTTATCGCTTCGGATAAGATTATCCGTGGGCAGATGCCCACCCTACTTCTACTCACTAGCTCCAAGCGATCGAATCATAGCCATAGATCGAATCTCAAAACAAACAGCAGTCTAAAACCCTTGCCTCGTAAAAGTTAGAGCCGTGGGTAGTGCCCACCCTACGAATTAGGAACTTTCTCATAATGAATTTTATCTGAAGGATATTTGGCTAAATACTCAGAAATTTCTTGCTCAAAGTCTGCTGCTCGTTTCTCGTACTCTAACATTTCCAAAGTTTTAACTTCTTCTGGAGCATGTTTTCTCCGCTTCCACGATTCATGTGTTTCATGTTCTGTTTCATTTTTTAAATTAAAATCTTCAATTAATTCCCCCTGCTTACTCCATCTTTTACGCCAAATCAGTACACTTCCTTCTCGAAATGACTGTTCTTTTGGCTGACCATCTAAATAAGATTTCTTACAATTGCCATAAGTCCCATCATACTTCCAAAAATATTCATCCCTCAATGTGTGATTATCGCGCCAACTGCGGGAAAACCCCCAACGCATTCCTTCAAAATATGATTGTTCTTCTATAACTCTACCATCTGTTATATCAACACGGTACTAAATTCCCGTAAAGGCTTCTCCTTCATATCTATAAGGACTATAGGAATATTGGGAGGAAAATTCAATCGGTGCTAAAACTCTTTTTAACATAACTTAATAACTGCCGCCCACATTCCTCAGCAATTATCCATGCTCGCTAATGAAA
>JAJAZF010000055.1 GCA_026785875.1 Chamaesiphon sp.
AGCACCCTGCGGAGTTTTTTACTGCCGTTTGCCGCTCATTTTCGGGCGCAAGGATGGCAAGTAGATGCGATGGCTTGTGGGGTTTCCATGTCGGCGGAATGCCAGCAAGGATTCGATCGAGTGTGGGAGGTGAAGTGGTCGCGCAACCCGCTAGATCCACGGAATTTATTGGCTGCGCCACAGGTGATTCGCGAGATCGTCACGCGCGAACAATACAATATCGTTCATGTCCATACTCCGGTGGCTGCCTTTGTGACGCGATATGCTCTCAAAGATCTCCGCGCTCGACTTGGAGTTAAGGTAATCTATACGGCGCATGGCTTTCACTTCTATACTGGGGGCAATCCTCTCAAAAATGCGGTATTCATCAATTTAGAAAAATTGGCGGGTAATTGGACGGACTATTTAGTCACCATTAATCGTGAGGATAAACAAGCAGCACTACAGCATCAATTAGTGGCACCAGCGCGACTAGTTTATATGCCAGGGATTGGGGTGGACTTAAAGTATTACAATCGGCAGACGGTGGCTGAGTCGTCAGTAATCCAAGTGCGTCAGGAGCTAGGCATCGACGAGCATACTCCGTTGTTGCTGTCAGTAGCGGAATTCACTGCCCGCAAACACCATGTTGATGCGATCGCCGCATTTGCAAAACTGGCTCGGACGGATGTACATTTAGCTTTTGCGGGTAGCGGCCCACTGATGGAAAAAATGCAGCAGTTAGCCGTTGAGTTGGGTGTTGCCGAGCGAATTCATTTTTTAGGAAATAGACCAGATATTCCCGTATTGATGAAAGCCGCCAGCGCGAATATCCTAGTTTCTGCCCAAGAAGGATTACCCAGGAGCGTGCTAGAGTCCCTAGCTTTGGAGACTCCGACAATTGGTACTAAAATTCGGGGTACCCAAGATTTACTTGAGGGCGGTTGTGGCTTATTGGTCGATGTTGGTGATGTGGATGGAATAGCCGCAGCAATGGCGGCGATCCTCAGTTCACCCGCCGCCGCAGCTCAGATGAGCAAACTAGGTTACGAGCGGATATCTGACTACGATCTGGAATCGATCGTCACACTACACGAGCAACTATATGCCCAAGCCTTGGGCGGCGCAACAGCTTGAATTATCGATTCAAAATCAATGCCCCACCACAATGTGATGAGGCATTAATTTTTAGTAGTGTTGTCGATCGACTATCAACTATCAACTATCAACTATCAACTATCAACTACCAACTATCAACTATCAACTATCAACTATCAATTATTACTTGACCCACTTTGCACCGACGATTTCAGCTAGATCGACGACCCGCTGACTGTAGCCCCACTCATTGTCATACCAAGCAATGACTTTGACCATATCATCACCCATCACCATCGTCAGACTAGAATCGATCGTACAAGAGGCATCAGTACCCTTGAAATCGCTCGAAACTAGTTCCAACTCGCAGAAGTCCAGAATCCCTTTCATTGGCCCTTGAGCGGCAGCCTTGAGGGTAGCATTGACTTCTTCGGTGAAGGTTTTTTTCTCAACATGGACGACTAGATCGACCACTGAGACGTTGGGGGTAGGTACCCGTAACGCAATCCCATTGAGTTTACCTTTCAATTCTGGTAATACTAGAGCTACAGCTTTAGCAGCACCAGTGGATGTAGGCACGATATTTAGTGCCGCAGCCCGCGCGCGACGCAAATCGCGGTGAGAAGCATCCAACAGCCGCTGGTCGCCAGTGTAGCTGTGAGTGGTAGTCATCGTGCCTTTGATAATCCCGAAGTTATCATTGAGGACTTTAGCCAAGGGTGCTAAACAGTTGGTAGTACAGCTAGCATTACTAATGATAAAGTGTTTATTATGATCGTAGTCTTTGTCGTTGACTCCGACTACAAACGTGCCATCTTCATCTTTTCCTGGTGCGGTAATTAGCACCTTTTTCGCCCCAGCCTTGATATGTCTGGAAGCACCAGCATGGCTGATGAATACCCCTGTAGACTCAATTACCAGATCGATCTCCCATTCTTTCCAAGGTAAGTTGTCAGGATTGCGATCGGATACGCACTTGATGACCTTGCCATTGACAGTGATGGTGTTATCAGTTGCACTGATTTCTGCATCGAACTTGCCCAACATGGTGTCGTATCGGAGCAAGTGTGCGTTGGTGCGAGGATCTGAAGTATCGTTGATGCCCACAACTTCGATTTGGCTATTTGTTCTTCCCAGCCAACACCGCATAAAATTCCGTCCGATCCGCCCAAACCCGTTGATCGCTACTCTAATCACAGCCTCTTATCCCTCTTTTCGTAAATCTCAGTATATATCCAGTTATAAAACCAGATCATATCGCAATCTATACACATCCATAACTTTATCGATGTAAGAATGGTTACTTTCTTTTCGATTTGTGCATAAAAAAATATCCCCAGTGCCATCACAGCCTGAAGATATCCACTACAATACTTACCGATCGACAAACTTACAGCCTTGAGGGTTTAAAATCTGTAACCAAGACTCACCCCAATATCAAAACTACTATTACCGGAAATTGGGGCACTGCCACTAAACCCACCAGGGCCTGACACACTCAGCGTCCCACTTTTAGAAAAGTTGTAAGTAGCATTTAATCCAGCAGTCAGATCGCCAGAAATTGCATAGTCGGCACCTATTAACGCTCCGATGCTAGTTTCGGTAGTACTGGTATCAAAGTTACCAACTTTGCTAGAGCCAGATGCAAACAAGATTCTGGGGCCAAAATATCCCATCAGTTTTTTGTCAGCAGATTCAAAATCATAAGTAATCGCTGCACCATAAGCAGTCCCAGCACCAGGCGTAAAACCTACCGCCCCCGTATTTGCGGCGTAAGCAACACTCTGATTCGCAGTAGTGATGATGTTGTTCTGAGCGGCATTCCGATCGGCAGCAGGAGTATTTAGTGCCGAAGTTAACTGATTGGCGAAGGTATCGACTTCTGACTCAGTTAAAGGAGTCTTAGCGAAAATTTGCACTGTTTCTCTTTGCCGATCGGAGCTAAGGCTTGAAAATCCGCTTAGATCGACGTTATTAAGACTCACTTTAGCATTCGCGATCGTTTGATTCTGAGCGAAAGTCCGATTGGCAGTAGGAGTTTCCACCGCTTGCTTTAAAGCAGCCGTAGCAGCATCGATCTGAGCATCGGTTGTATTAACAGGCGCAAAAAGTTTTACTTGCGATCTCTGCTGTGCTGAAGTCAGAGTCTTAAAATTCTCAAGATCGTATCGTTGTACAGAAGACAGAGCCTTGCCGATGTCAAAATTCTGTTCGGGAGTTCGACGTGCAACAGGAGTATCTAAAGCTACGCTCAGTCGCTTGGCAAAATCATCGGCTTGTTGGTCTGTTAAAGGAACATCAGCAATCAACCTGATTTGCGCTCGTTGCTGCTCGGTAGTTAGGCTTGCAAAACCGCTGAAAGTACCCGAACCATTTGATACAGCTTGACTAAAGGTAGCACCGCTGACGCTGGGTGTATAACCAAATAGAATAATTGGTCTGACCGATACTGGTACACCTGGATTGCTAATCCGCCCTTTAATGCCAAAGGAGGTGCCGCCACCACTAAACTCGATCGCGGGGCCGACTGAGTAGGGTTTTAGATTAGCTGAGGGGTTGTCCTGAGCATTGGCACCACTAGCTGTCACCGCCGCCATCGCTGTCAGTGCAACAAGTATGTATGTATGTATGTATGTATGTATGTATGTATGTATGCGCGATTCATGATTTTAGTCTTGATTTGAAAGGAACGGGGTATCTGACATTGAGGTTGCTAAAATACAAGCAAATTGACTTGTACACAAGCGCAATTTGTCCTGCCCATAAACAGTATGCCCAGTTCCGATCGGTTATTATCTATGCTCACAGAGAAATATTCCCAAGTTGGCGATCGCGCTGACCTGCTAATCTCCTACAATTAGAGTGTCTTCACAGTGCTAAAACTATGCAAGTATCTGTAACAGAAGCCGCAGCCCACCTGAATGAGCTAATCCAAGCTGCCATCAATGGTGAAGAAGTAATTGTGCTTAACGGCGATCGACCTGTAATTAAATTCACACCGATCGAATCAGTCAAACCTCGTCCAAAATTTGGCAGTGCCAAGGGGCTAGTTTGGATGTCCGACGATTTTGATGAGCCGTTGGCAGAAATGAAGGAGTATATGGAGTGAGGCAATTGCTCGATCCGCATACATTTTTGTGGTTTGTGATGGGAAATCCCCGAATTACGGAAAAATTGAGAGCACAGATCGAAGACAATGAGAATTTTGTCAGCATTGTCAGCATTTGGGAAATAGCGATTAAGTACGGACTTGGTAAGTTAAATCTTGAGGTACCTTTCGATGATTTTATCGATCGGCAAATAATTCCAAATGGAATTCAACTACTAGATATTAAACTCGAACATCTCAAGCTAGTCTCTGCTCTACCACTCCATCACCGCGATCCGTTCGATCGCCTATTAATTGCCCAAGCAATCATCGAAGATATCTTAATTATCAGTGCCGATCGGGTATTTTCACTCTATCCAGTTCAAAGAATGTGGGAATAAAGGCTGTGCGTCCAGCTTGTTGAGTGTAGATTGTATTAAGCTATGAACAGATAGATTGAGCAGGAGCTGGAGTTCCCAGATCCAAAGTCCTTGGCTACCAAATATGGCATTTAGTACAGAATTTGAACTACTATTACGGGCGCGATCTCCCCTGATTTATATCCCCACCACTGAAGAAGAACGAGTGGAAGGAGCGATCGCCAAAGTTGCCCAGCAGCAAGGCAATCGTCCGATTTATATCTGGGATTTTGTGGATGGTTATCAGGGTAATCCCAATGATAATGGCTATGGTAAACGGAACCCATTGCAAGCCCTAGAATTTGTCGATAAACTCAGCCCCGATCTGTCGGGAATCTTTATCCTGCGGGATTATCACCGCTTTCTCGAAGATGTTTCGGTTGCTAGAAAGCTACGCAATCTAGCGCGCAAGCTCAAATCAGAACCCAAAAATATCGTCATCCTCTCGCCCCAGATTACCATTCCCAGCGATCTGAGCGAAGCGATCGTCCTATTAGAATTTCCCCTCCCCACCGCTACCGAAATCAAAGTCGAGATCGATCGACTACTCAATGCGACGGGAAACCACCTCAGCCACCAACAATTAGACGATCTAGTTCGCGCTTGTCAGGGTTTATCTCTAGATCGGATTCGACGCGTACTAGCTCGGGCGATCGCCACCCACGGCGAAATTCGTCCCGATGATGTCGAATTGGTACTCGCTGAAAAACGCCAAACCATCCGCCAGACTCAGATTCTAGATTTCTACCCCGCCAAAGAACAGATTACCGATATCGGTGGTCTAGATAACCTCAAAGACTGGTTGCTGCGCCGTGGGGGTTCCTTTTCCGATCGAGCACGTCAATATGGTCTTCCCTATCCCAGAGGGCTGCTCCTGGTCGGAATTCAGGGCACTGGTAAATCACTTACAGCCAAAGCCATCTCCCATCACTGGTATTTACCCCTACTCCGGCTGGATGTCGGACGACTCTTTGGCGGATTGGTAGGAGAGTCTGAGTCCCGCACCAGACAGATGATCCAACTCGCCGAAGCTCTATCTCCCTGTGTGCTGTGGATCGACGAAATCGATAAAGCTTTTGCTGGTATCGACGGGAAAGGGGATGCGGGGACATCGAGTCGGGTATTTGGGACATTTATCACCTGGCTAACTGAGAAAACTTCCCCCGTCTTCGTCGTCGCGACAGCCAATAATATCGACTCACTCCCCGCCGAAATGCTCCGTAAGGGTAGATTTGATGAGATCTTCTTTGTCGGATTACCAACTAGAGCCGAACGCCGCGCAATTTTCAATGTCCATCTCACCAAACTCCGCCCCCATAATCTCGCCCAGTATGACATCGATCGATTGGCATACGAAACCCCCGATTTCTCAGGTGCCGAAATCGAACAAACCCTAATTGAAGCGATGCACATCGGCTTCAGTCAAAACCGTGATTTCACCACTGATGATATTCTAGAATCAGCCAGTCAAATGATCCCCCTTGCCGTCACCGCCCAATCCCAAATCCAATTTCTCCAAGACTGGGCAAACGCTGGCAAAGCTCGGCTAGCTTCGAGACAAGGTAAGGATTAGGCTTTAGGGTTTAGGCTTTAGGCTTTTCGTCAATAGAAATAATTTAAAAATTGATGCTGAATACAACGCAATCCATCCCTAATCCCTAATTAACACCTAATCCCTAACTCCTAAATAATCCCTAACCCTAAAGCCCAAAGCCTAACACCTAACACCTAACATATGAATGGCGCACTAAAATCTCTACAATTACTCATCGGTATTCTGACTGGATTGGTTGGATTGGTTGGAATTTTGGGTGCAGGGGGCTATTATTTCTTTGTTACTCAGATGAGTACTCATCCACCCATACCCGTATTTGCAGAAGAGCGGGATGGTGGTAAATCGCTTGCAGCCAAACCTAAACCCAAACCGCTAGCAGCTAAACCTACTCAGTCATCAGCCAAGCCCCAAAATCCCAACGCGCCCCAAAAGCTTCCACCTGAAGCATTTGATGCTAAAGTCGTCTGGAAAGATGGGTTATCGCTGAAGAAAGACCCCAATTCTGGTGCCGAAAAGCTGGGTAGTGTGGCATTTAATGCCAAAGTTGCTATTGTCAAAACCAGTGATGATAAACAGTGGGTGTTGATTCGATCGCAAATGGATAATGTCCAAGGTTGGGTGAAAGCTGGCAACATCGATAAAGCAGCAGCGGCTGATGCGGTGCAACAGTCTCCCACAGCAAAACCTAGAGCTAGAAGTAGACGAAATAAACCCCAAACCGCTGCTCAAATCGATTGATACTTCAATATCAAATACTGGTGCGTTACGGCAGCAGCCTAACACACCCTACATCAACCTAGCTTTTCATTTAGGATTGCTATATCAACTATCAACTCTTTAATAATTGTCCCGCAGCATTGGCATTCGATCGAGATCGTCCAAATTTTGACCATCATCAATGCTGTTTGAGCTAAAATTGAGAGAGTAAATATCCTCTAAGATAGCCCGATCGATCTTATGCTTTTGAACGAACTGACACCTATTCTCAAAGAATTTACCAAAGAACCAGCCGCCTTTTGTAGTGGTTTCATCTCTGGAGTGCTGCGGTTAAATCTGACTGATGACCCCGTAAAAACATGGTTGGAAAAGCAAGCAGGATTTACACCTACTAGCAATCCAACCGAATCGGGTAGCCAAAAAAGACCACAATCGATCGATATTGATTAGACTTTCGCTAACTATACTTACTCAACCCTCGCTCGTGACTATTTGGGAAGTTGTGACTTGCAAGCAGCCAAGATCCGGCGATCGTTATCACTAATTTTGCCGAGGGGTTGATAGGTCGGTTGACTCATCATTGGCTGCTTGCTTGCCGTCAAACCCTTGGGATTGACCGCGAGGGTGAAATTGTACTTTTGACGATCGAAGGGGTCGATTAAGGTCACATTTAAGCTCGATCCTTTAAACTGTCCGTAAAAGCAACTAAACTCCGATCGGGGTAGGTAGAAAGCACCGAGCGTTTTAGTACCGATCGTTTCAAAAATAATATATTCTTTACCTACTACATCCGGTCTGTCGGTTTCACCATAAAGGTGTATGCCTGCGGTAAGTGGAGCTGAGATCGATCGATCGGGTTTCTCAGTCAAAGCGATGGTATTGCTAGCCAGGATCGCCAATATTGCGATGCCGATGCTAGTCAGCCATTTTTGGCGAGCGTGGATGGACTGTAGTAATGTGCCAACTATCATAAACGCCAACACCTTCCCGAACAATGATTTGTGGTAGTAGCCGCAGCAACGATCGGTGATGACTGAGTATTTTTAGCTAGCCTTTTTTGATTTGCTAAACTTGGAAACGATAATCGCTGACACTATCTTAATTATATCGCTATTGCCTTGTGCTTGTCTCTAAGAAAAAGCCCCTCTCTCACTGAGATTGGGAGAGGAGTTGTAGTGATGGCAACTACCTCATAATTCACCGCTGGCGATCGATTGAATCAATCTAGGAGTGCTAGGATCGAAACCAGCAATATCCCAAGAGTTCGGGTCTTTTGGATCTACTAAGGAGATATTGTTAGGCACCAGCGAGATATAAATTGCTTTAGCATCAGGATTCACCTTTTGACGATATTCTGCTAATGCTTGGGTGGTGTGTTTAGAACCAGCCCAACTTTCACAGTCAGTCCAAAAACAAATTACATCTGCATAGCATTTATTTTTTATCATCCAGTTGTAAGCAGAACTAGCATCTGTCCCCCCAAAGTTGAGATCGCTAGCTTTTTTCATTGCCGAACTAAATGAGTCACTGCGGTTAATATTCAGGCTGATAAACTTAGTCGAGAAACCGCGAATCATGTAGTTTTGTTCGGCTTTTGCCGATACTAATGCCATCGTCGTCGCGATTTCGCAACAGGTGAGATTAATCGAACTTACCGAATGGTAAGACATCGAGCCAGAGATATCGACAGCGTGCATAAACACTTTGCCAGTAGGCTCGATCGCGTCGAAGGACATTTCAAGGGCTAATTCCAAAATATCAATGATGCGCGGTACAGGTGTCCAAGTTTTGCTACTTTTGCCTAAACTACCACCGGAACGATAAGTTTTGAGTGCTTTGAGAATATCGATCGGGTGAATGCGTCCTTTGCGTAAGTGTTCCTTACTATTGAGGATTGATGCAACACGATTCAAGTTTTTCTTAGATGATTTGGAGTAAGCCAAAACACCAATTTCAGTTAAAGAACCGAGATTGCGTAATAGGGCACCGATCGGCATATCCTCAAACAATAACTGCCAAGCGGCGACATCCATTTTGCCCACAGGTGCCGCCATTTCATGAGTTAAGCGACCCTTGGAAATTGCCTCTGGAGTGCGATCTGGGTTACGTTTTAACCATTCATACCACCAGATCTGATTTAATGCTGCTGTAGGCGATGCTGGAGGCAATTCGTCCCATCCATTCACTACCCACTTAAACAACAAATCGCGATCTTCGGTTTGCGGTTTGGCATGAAACAATCGCAACGCATCACGATTGGAAAAGCCGTGGCGTTGTTGATATTTGAGCAATTGATAAGCAAGGGCTTTGGTATCACCTTGCAACAACCAATTTTTACCAGCTTCGCGGACGATTTTACCGAAACCACGCACGGATTTGGTATAGCTCATCCACTCATAAAAGTGGCTAGCGGTGCGGACAACTTGCGGAAATATCGATTGAAAAGCTGTTTTGGCGGCGGGAGATTCACCCATTGATAGTAATACTAATGCCCAAATCGGCGCACTGTTATTAATCGATCGACCGTCAGAAGCATAGACGATTTCTTGTGCCACTCGATCGGGATCTGCCGCGATCGCTTGTTCCAAAACATCGACAAAATCGTTGATCAATTCCCATTTAGTCGCATAGTAACTACCATTTCCAGTCCCGATTAATAAGCACCGTCGCAATGTGCGCCAGATGCCAGCCTGGAACATATAACCACCGGATTTACCTCTAATCATTTCCGATTCGCGTCCAGGAATTGGTTGAGTCTGCGGTGTATTTTGGGTTTGTTTGTTACCGAAAAAGAAATTGTAAACCATGTTTTTTTGTAACCTCCTTCAGCCCGTGAGGGCGATAATATGAAATTCAGCAGAGCGGGATTTGCACCCACGTTTCCGGCGGGATAAGCGATAACCCTATTCGTTCATCCTTTACAGGCAAAAAGTTGAAAAGGGATAATTAACTCAAGTTGCTTGCAACTTGGATTAATAACGGTGTCCTATCTATCTAGACGATCTGCTGTCGTTTGCTAATACCAACTCTGATTAAGAGTCGGACGGGATTGACGGGATTTGTTGGCGTAGCCTCTCCGACAGGAGACACACGCGACTTTCCGCTAGACAGGCGGACACTCTTACCACTGAGTTACAATCCCAAATTAGGTGGAGCGGGATTTGCACCCGCGAATGGTTGAACCACGATAATCCTCATCTGTCGTCCCTGACGGGCAAGTTAAGTGAAAAGGAATAAATCAACTGCCTTACTACTTGGCTACCCACCTATAGGTAGCGAGGCGGGAGTTGCACCCGCATTTCCGACGATTCGAGGGGGGATTCGTAAATAGCGATAACCCTCAGATCTGCGCCCCTTGCGGGTAAA
>JAJAZF010000056.1 GCA_026785875.1 Chamaesiphon sp.
GCTAATCTCTGCTGTGTTTAACATCGATCTAAATGACGATAGCAAGTCCCTTTTTAAAGATTTAGATGTCGAGACGACGATCGCTCATAGTTCTTTTGCTACCTTTGAATTCTTTCTCAATGCCGCAATTACTAGCGATCGTAGCATGGTTCTAGACTGCCAATACAACACTAATTTATTTAGCGCGGTAACTATCCATTGCCGTTTAACAGAATTTGAAAATCTCTTAACTCATATTGTTGAAACAGTAGGCTCTATTGGTAAGCTATCGCTGCTGAGTTCGAGCCAACAGCAGCAATTGCTAGTCGGATGGAATAATAACCAAACCAACTATCCTCAAGCTAAATGTATTCATCAGTTATTTGAGGAACGAGTAGAGATCGATCCTGATGCGATCGCACTAGTATTCGAGCAGCAACAACTCACCTATCGAGAGTTAAATAATCGATCGAATCAACTGGCAAACTATTTAATCGGATTAGGTGTCCAGCCAGATGAATTAATCGGGATGGCGATCGATCGATCGATTGACACGATCGTTTCAATTTTAGGCATTCTCAAAGCTGGTGGTGCTTATCTACCCCTCGATCTTGCCTATCCACCAGAACGGCTTTCCTTCATGGTGGAGAATGCTAACGTGTCAATCTTACTGACCAAAAAAGCACTAGTTGAGAAGTTACCCACTCATCAGGCACGAGTTGTGTGCTTGGATACTGACTGGGAAGAAATTGCTAGATCCAACCCGACCAATCCTCCCTGTCTGGTGCGATCGACTAACTTGGCTTATGTGATGTATACGTCTGGTTCCACAGGTCAACCAAAGGGTGTCTGCATCCCACATCAAGGAGTAGTCCGGCTGGTGAGGGAGACTAACTATCTAGATTTTAGCCCCCAGCAAGTATTTCTCCAACTAGCGCCGATCTCCTTTGATGCTGCTACTTTTGAGATTTGGGGGAGCTTGCTCAATGGGGCAAAACTAGTCCTGTTTCCAGGCGATCGGCCATCTCTAGCAGAATTGGGTCAAATCATCCAAAAGCAGCAAATCACTACCCTCTGGCTCACCGCAGGACTATTCCATCTGATGGTCGATGAGCGATTGGCAGACTTGCAACCACTCCGGCAATTGATCGCTGGCGGTGATGTTTTGTCAGTACCCCACGTCCAGAAAGTGTTATCAACTCTGCCGAATTGTCAGTTGATTAATGGCTATGGACCGACCGAAAACACTACTTTTACTTGTTACTATCCGATCGTCAAAACAGGCACACTGCTGACCTCTATCCCCATCGGTCGGCCGATTGCTAATACTCAAGTCTACATTCTCGATGCCTACCTCCAACCCGTACCGATCGGTATTCCTGGGCAACTTTACATCGGTGGCGATGGATTAGCGCGTGGCTACCTCAGTCGTCCTGAATTAACCGCCGAGAAATTTATTCCTAATCCCTTCTCTACCGGAAAACTCTACAAGACAGGCGATCTGGCTCGTTATCTCCCAGATGGGAATATTGAATTTCTGGGGCGGATCGACAGCCAAGTCAAAATACGCGGCTTTCGGATCGAACTGGGCGAAATTGAAGCC
>JAJAZF010000057.1 GCA_026785875.1 Chamaesiphon sp.
ACTTTTTGTCAAACAGACCTGTCTCGCGTCTCCTGGTACAGCCCAGAGTGGTTAGAGCGAACAATTAGCAATGCTCTAAATGAGTTAAACAATTCATGCGATCGCTGGCGCAAGCTCTATGATGATGCTGTCACTCAAATGGTTGAGGCACAACGAATTCTCAAGCAAGTCACGGCTGGAAATGAAGCTAAAGAGGAGAAAAATCGGGCAGAGCGATCTTTTCAGGAAGCTAAAAATCAAATCGATCTTCTCGTCGGACAGGGTGCGGGTAAAAATAACAGTCAGTTTGAATTCTATCCCTATCGCTACTTTGCCTCTCAAGGATTCCTCCCTGGATTTAATTTCCCCCGTCTCCCTATTTACACATACCTTCCCACTGGCAAAGATCGCGGCGAATATATTTCTCGCCCCCGTCATCTAGCCATTCGGGAAATGGCTCCTCAAAATATCCTCTATTACGAGGGGAATAAATTTAAAGTCGATCGCACCAAACGTTATACCCAAGGCATTGACAGCCGTTATCAAACACTAGTTATTTGCGATCGCTGTGGTTATTTTCATCTTAAATTAATCGATGTCTGCGAACACTGTGGTCATAAACCAACTAGCGATCGCAATGGTAAACCCGCTGTTATCATGAAGGCTCTGGAAATGGACACAATGTTCGCCAGACGGAAGGAGCGAATTACCTGCGATGAGGAAGATCGCCTCAAAAACGGTTATCAAATTAGCACCTGTTTTCAGTTTGCAGATGGACGAAAAGAAGTAGCTACTGTCATCGCCGCTGATGGCACACCATTACTCCGGCTTACCTATGGCGAAACCGCCAATATCATGCGAATCAATCGCGGTTTGCGAAGCGAACAAGGCAATGGTTTCAAACTCGATCCGACTAGCGGACAATGGGAACCATCAGCCAATAAAACAGAGCCTCAGACGAATATTCAAGCCGATATTCATCTCACCGTCAAAGCGACTTCCAATCTACTCTCGATCGAACCTTTAGATCTACCAGAACAAGATCGAGAATCATTCATTACCACATTCCAATATGCCTTAGAGCGATCGATTCAAACAGTCTACAAGCTCGAACAATCGGAACTAGATTCCGAACGACTAGGGCAAAATAGCGACCGCCTATTATTCTGGGAAGCCGCTGAAGGTGGCGCGGGAGTCCTTTCCCAAATCCTCGAAGATCCCCAATCTTTCCAAAAGCTAGCAGTATCAGCATTAGAAATCTGCCATTTTATCGAACACAAAGACAGTTGCGCTCAAGCTTGTTACGAATGCCTGCTCTCCTATGGCAATCAATGGGATCATCCCCTCTTAAATCGCCATACAATTGGAGATTTCTTAAATCGATTGCGCGGGAGTAATTTGGAGCGTCACTCAGTCGGATTGTCTCGCGAAGAGCTATATCAACACCTTCTCGCCCAAACCGATCCCAATTCTGAGTTTGAACGGGTGGTATTAACAGCCATGTTCGATCGAGGATTAAAGTTACCCGATACGGCTCAAATGTATATTCCCGAAGCCAATTGCAAACCAGATTTTGTCTACAACAATGGTGTCAAAATTGCGATCTTCTGCGACGGTTCGGTTCACGACTCACTAGAGCGAAAACGACAAGATAAGATCGATCGGGATAATTTGCAGTATGTAGTCGGTTACTCGGTGCTATCGATTGGATATAAAGGGGATTTACAGCTTAGATTGCAGGAGTTGGCAGCTATGTTGGGGTGATTTATTCGAGCGATCCTACTTATCAAGTAATATACTGTCTCGATCGCTTTATTTGAAAAGTCATGTACTTACTTCTTGAATGAGAGTCTATTACTAGTGAATTTTCTAGTAACAGACTTAAAATCTAATCTGATCCCCACTGATGACACCCATTGTGCCGCAAACATCTGTGTTGTACCAAGAGCCACTAGATCCATAGATATTGATTGTGGTTTTCCTTTTAATGGAGCACAGAATGGCTCTCCTCCTCCAAGAGTGATAAGATTTGCTTATTTGAATAATTGGAGCGAAGTGGAAATTATTTAAATAAGCAAACCAATAGTTTATCTCTCATCATGTCAAAATTTTTGAATCCGTAACTCTGTCGAAGAATTAA
>JAJAZF010000058.1 GCA_026785875.1 Chamaesiphon sp.
CGCGAATCATCTCCAAACAGCCACTAGTCTGAATAATTTAGCTCTGGTATATCAATCGATGGAACGATATAGTGATGCAGAGCAACTATATACTCGATCGCTCGCAATTAGGGCACAACATTTGGGTGCAGACCATCCCAATACTCAAAAAGTACGGCTCGATTTTCTTGACTTTCTACGGCAAGTCGTCAATACTGGACAAGTCGATCGACTGTCGGCTCTCCCACTCACCCAAGCTTTACTACAAAAGATGCAGGGGTAGTCAAATACTCACTAGTAGCTAATTGTCAAAGTCAGCTACTGCCTAGCTCGAAATCGATTGACAAGTCTGCTATAAAATTTTAGCAATGAACTTTGATGTGTACCTAGCAGGAGAGTAATAGTGTGATATGATTCTGGTCAAAGGTACACAAACACCGTATCCAAGCTGAAAACTAACCACACATTAAAAGTTGTCAAAATTGGACAATTTTATTGAATAGTTTTCAGCGATTAAAAAATTTAGCAGGGTCTTGAACTCAGCACTCATCAGATCGATCGAAATATCAAGTCAACAGAATCTATCTATTCTGGAGAATGTATTCGATCGAGCCACCAACATTAGACTATCTGAGTCCAGTGTGTGGTAATTTACCGGAGTGGGCTTTGACGATCTATTAGATCTCAGTCTCTCCCCCGCAACCTTCAGTTCACTGCCATAAATTTCAGCGAAGGAGGCCGAAGTGCAGGATAAGTGTATCAAAAACCGGAGCAGATCTAAACGGCGTAATATTTATTGCCCAACTCATGATTGTTATCTCGACAGTATGAGTAAGAAGTATTACTTGTTTGCGGATCGACCAGAACAGCTTGAGGCACGAGGCATAAATCAGTTAGCCGCAAGAACATTGATTAGGTTCCATACAACTGTCTCGATTACGGGAGAGTGGCTGGAGGCTTTTTGGTGCGATCGATGTCAAAGTACCCGTTGGTATTATGTCTGCAAGACTAGCGATCGGACTTATGAGATATCTCTGGCTCCAGATGAATTGTGGCAACGCGTTACTGGTGTTGTGCATCCCAATGGCAACCCCTCTGTCGGCGAGTTTACACGCAGAGAAGCTCGGGTAAATCAATATCAAGGCATCAAAGCCTTCAATACTATCCGTTAGCTCGGTCGATATGAACCTTGTGTACAAGTATACAAATTCTCCAATATCTTTACCACCGTATTTTGGCTGATTTCACTAAATTTTAACTGTCATAATCTCAAACGCCCTCTCAGAAATCGTTAAATGTCCGCACAGATTAGAAATTATTGGTCGATCTAGCCGATAATTTAGGGCATCATCAGTAAGACATTAGACCTGTAATAAAATCTTAGATAATTCACGGCTCTTAATTATGGATTCATCCGATCGAGTAATACTAGTAACAGGTGGGGCTGGATATATTGGCTCCCATGCGGTAAAAGCATTAGAAGAGCGAGGGTTTCAAACAATCATTCTCGATAGCCTAGTCTATGGACATCGCGATCTAGTAGAAACCAATCTCAAAGCTAAATTGGTAGCTGGGGACATTAACGATCGAGCTTTCCTCGATCGACTTTTTACCACCACCAAGATTGATGCAGTGATGCACTTTGCCGCCTTTGCATATGTTGGTGAGTCAGTTACAGATCCAGCCAAATATTATCGAAATAATGTGGTGGGGACTTTGACATTGCTCGACGCAATGCGCGAACATGGAGTGACTAATTTCGTATTTTCTTCCACCTGTGCGACTTACGGAAATCCCCAGAGTATCCCTATCGCTGAGGATCATCCACAACATCCGATCAATCCTTATGGTGCAGGAAAACTCGCGATCGAACGAGTCCTCAAAGATTACGATCCAGCATACGGACTCAAATCAGTCATCTTCCGCTACTTTAATGCC
>JAJAZF010000059.1 GCA_026785875.1 Chamaesiphon sp.
CTTATGCTTTCGATCTGAGTCCCGATCTCGATCGACTCATGGTTGAGGCAAACAATGAGCCAGATCGCTTATCGATCCCGATCGAAAAATGGGAAGATAGTGCAACATACGTTCTAGATGATTTACCTCAACTAGAATCAGGAATCGAGGCGAATGGGCAAAATTTTCCCGGGCAGCGGCTTCAACATATTGCTGAGATCGATCTTCTACTAGGATCTGATGACGATCGCTTCGTGTCTGAGGATTGGGAGGATGGTGATACTTATGCGATCGATCTCGACGATCTCAATTCGCCGGAACTGATGGTGGGGACACTGGCTGTCAAATCAGCGCAATACTCAGATCTCGATCTCGATCCGAGTCTGTTTTCAGTGCTCCAGGCAGGAGACGAAGGCGGTGGTGAGGATGAATCCGATTACTACGATCCCGATACTCAGACTAGTACTGACATTTTTGGACAGAGTAGAACCAAACAGGATGAGGTAGCTCTGACTCCAGTATACGAAGAAAATGCTACAAACACCTCACTAATGGCAGCAGTTATCGACAACGATCTGGATTTGGCACAACAGGCGATCGAAGCTGGAGCTAGTCTCGATCGCTATGATTGGAATTTGGGCTATTCACCGCTAGGGATGGCAATCGATCGCGGATACCTCGATCTCGTTGGCTGCTTGCTGACTGCGGGAGCCAATCCTCACTGTGGCAGTACTACTACTACAGCACTGGGTTTAGCCGCAGAAAGCGGCGAAGTCGAAGTTATTCAGATGCTCCTCCCACGCGGTGTGGATATCAATACTCCTGTCGGGCAGGATGGTTGGACAGCATTACTATCTGCCATTAAAAACGGTCATCGAGCGGTTGTCCAATTGCTGGTGACGGCTGGCGCGAATGTCAATGTCTGGAGCCGAGGCGAGACTCCAATTCTACTCGCAGCCAAGTGTGAAGATCGAGAGATTTATCAATATTTATATCCGCTGGTGAATACAGCGATTCGACTATGTGCCGATCGCGATGGCGAACACTTGCTGCAAGCCACCCAAAAACGTCGGATTCGCCAACAAAATCGCCCAGTGGAGAAATTCATCGAAATGGCGACAATGGGCAACGTCGATGAGGTAAATCGAGCAATTGAAATCGGCATCGAAGTCGATGAAATCGGTGCTCGGGGACATACAGCTTTGATGGCTGCGGCTTATCATGGACATCGCTCGATCGTCAATATCTTGTTAGCGGCTGGAGCCGATCCCCATCTCCTCAGCGATGACGATGGTTTGGGTGTTGCTGGGATGACAGCACTGATGCTGGCGGCGGGAAGTTTTTTTGCTAGCAACCGTCAGCATGTAGTCCAACTCCTGATTGCTGGCGGTGCTGATGTCAATCAACGTGGTGTCGGCGGTAAAACAGCGATCTTCTATGCTGCTCTGGCTGGTTCTGGCTATACAGAGTGTGTGGAGACAGCCATCGAGGCTGGCGCGGATCTCGATCTCCAAGATGATTGCGGACATACGATCTTGACAGCCGTAGCCGCCGCCGAAAACTATCCGCTCTTCAATCTGCTGATGCAAGCAGGTGCTTCCACAGCAGGGCTAGAATCAATTCAACTGATCCAGGCTGCGGGTGCGGGTAATGTCGATCGAGTCCGCTCTTTATTAGCAACTAAAGTTAATCTGGATCTCGATCGGGGTGCAGCAATTGGGAGTGCCGCAGCCGCAGGGCATACTCAGATTGTCGAACTCTTGATTCGCGCTGGAGCTAATGTTAATCTCAGAGATAAGTTAGGATTTACACCGATCGCTAGTGCTGCTTATGCAGGTTATGGGGAGATCGTCCAACTATTAATCGATGCTGGCGCAGATATTCAGGCTCCTGCTGGTGAATCTCAGAGTTATTCGGCTCTAGAATATGCCCAAATGGGTTTATATCAATTCGATTTTCGGAATGAAAAGCAACACCAACATGGCGATCTCCAACACGCTCAGATTATTCGAGTATTGCAACAATTAGGCGCACGTTAGATAGTTGATAGTTGATAGTTGATCTTCTCATTTAGGATTGCCATAGCTCACTTATGATACTTATTCTCAATAATCTCGATCGATACCAAAGCCGAGGTGCTAGGATGTAACCAGTCGTTGGCACAACCACTCCCAAGAGCGATCGATTCTGGAAGTAGGTAGCCACGGAAATCAATGGGGAAAGATTGGTGTGCAATCCAACGCTGTCCCGCAACTGTAATGTATTCAAGCTGCCATAATGTGCTAGTTAGATCGTGGTAGATCTGGAATTAACTGAGTCAGAACACCCATTGCTTAAAGCACATCACGTTCATCTGCGAGGTTCAAGGTGACAAAATATCTGTCTAAAAAGTTTGCTACATTACTAGCAATGGTCTGTTTGAGCGCGTACTTAGTAATTGGCTCACCAACTCCAGCTTATGCCATGCACATTATGGAGGGATATTTACCCCCAGTTTGGGCAGGATTTTGGTGGCTAGTCTTTATTCCTTTTTTCCTAGTTGGTTTACGATCGCTAACCAAAATTACTACTGCTAATCCCGAACTCAAGCTATTGCTAGCCATGTCCGGTGCTTTCACCTTCGTCTTGTCAGCACTCAAAATCCCCTCAGTCACAGGGAGCTGCTCGCACCCGACAGGTACAGGCTTGGGTGCGGTACTATTTGGTCCGTCGGTGATGTCGGTTTTGGGCACGATGGTATTGTTATTTCAAGCCGTGTTGCTAGCTCACGGTGGCTTAACGACCCTCGGAGCCAATGCTTGCTCGATGGCGATCGCAGGGCCATTTGCAGCATACTGGACTTATCGGGGTGTCTTGAAAATGACGAGCAATCCCAGTGTGGCGATCTTTTTGGCAGCTTCACTGGGGGATCTGATTACTTATGTAGTTACTTCGATTCAGCTTGCACTCGCTTTCCCTTCACCTACTGGCGGCTTTGTCGCATCCTTTGTGAAATTTGGGAGTATTTTTGCATTTACCCAAGTGCCTCTAGCCATCAGTGAGGGACTGCTGACAGTCCTCGTATGGAACTGGCTCAAAACTTATAACTCCGAAGAACTGAAGACTCTCAATTCACTGAAAATTCAGGAGCTTTAACATGAATCAATCTAGTAAGACCGTTCAGAACTGGCTCCTGATTGGTGGGGTACTCGTACTCGCAGTCGTACCCTTAGTCTTTGTCAAAGAAGGTAAATTTAGCGGCTCTGACAATAAAGCTAAAGATGCCATTACTGAAGTTCAGCCGAACTATAAGCCTTGGTTTAGTTCGCCCATCGTACCTGCTAGCGGTGAAATTGAGAGCTTATTATTTGCATCCCAGGCAGCACTGGGGGCGGGATTTGTCGGTTATGCGATCGGACTCTACAAAGGTCGTTCTGAGCACAAGTGAGCATTCACATCGATACCCTCGCCTATAGCAATCGGCTCCGCCAACTACCACCAGCCCAAAAGCTCTGGTTTGCGATCGCTGTGTTGCTGCTTGCCCTCATTACACACTATCCGGTGCAAATCGTCATTTTTGGGTGGATGAGTGTGTGGATCGTCATCTATGCTGGCATTCCGGCGCAAATCTATGGTTCGATGCTCTTGGGAGTTTTGACATTCCTGGTGACTAGTCTACCAGCTCTGATCCTCGACTATACGAGCGTGATTTCGCCAGCGATCCAGGCTGATGCTCTCTGGCAAATGGAGCTGTGGGGCGGGCACCTGTATCTGAGTCATCAGGGGCTGATTCAGGCTGTGGAAGTGGTGTTTCGCGCCATGGCGAGTACTGCTGCGTTGTTTTTTATCGTGTTGACGATTCCCGTCATCGAGCTAGCGACTACCTGCGGGCGGCTAGGCTGCCCGCCGATTTTGATTGAGTTATTACTATTGTCTTACCGCTTTATTTTTCTGTTGTCAGATACCGCTCAGAAAATTATTACGGCACAAATATCGCGGGGTGGTTATCGCACGCGGAAGTTGGCGATGAATAGCTTGAGTTTACTGATCCGGCAATTAATTCAGCGAACTGCTAGCCGTTATCAGCAGTTGATACTGGGTGTCAAAGCGCGCGGCTTCGAGCAGGAATTTCGGTTTTGGCAACCTGAGACATATCAATATTCGCCGCGTTATGCGCGAGAATCGATCGCTGGGTGTGTGGTGTTGGTGGCTGGAGAAATACTATATCGCTGTTATGTCTGAATATCTGCTGGAGTTTCGTGATGTTTATTACAGTTATCCGATGGCGACAGCTCCCACGTTGCAGGGGTTGAGCTTGCGGTTGCCTAAACAGCGGAAGACGGCACTGATCGGTCAAAATGGTTGTGGTAAGTCTACCATGTTCGCGATCGCCGATGGATTGTCCAAACCCGATCGCGGCACAGTTATGCTCGATGATACACCATTGACTTTCGAGCGCGCTGCTCTCAAACGCTGGCGACAACGGGTAGGCTTAGTATTCCAAGATCCCGAACAGCAACTCGTCGCACCTACTGTCGCCGCAGACATTTCTTATGGACTGTGCAATCAAGGTTTACCTACAGCAGAAGTAGCTGCAAAAGTAACTAAAACTCTCGCTGATTTTAACTTAGAAACCCTCGCGATGTCACCGCTTCAGCACCTGAGTTTAGGTCAAAAAAAGCGGGTAAGTATTGCTGGTGTAATGGCATTACAACCTGAATTGTTGCTCCTAGACGAACCCACTGCTTATCTCGATCCGATTCAAACTCGGAACCTATTGACAGAGCTAGATGCGATCGCTCAACTCGGCACAACGCTCCTAATTGCCACTCATGATTTAGATTTTGTGTACCAATGGGCCGACTGGATTTTGGTGATGGATGAGGGCAAGCTAATCGCTGAGGGAGAGACTCTATCAGTGTTCGAGCAGCTTCAATTCATGCCGAGTTTTGAGTTGGGAATGCCGATCTTATGGCAGATTTGGTCGCGGCTAGCTCCCAAAATGCCGCAAGTTCCAGCTCCAAGATCGATCGCCGAATTTACACTCGCTCTAGAAAGATATCGATCCGGAAAGTAGTCGATATTTTTGACAATCGTCAGAGTAAAAAATATCAGATTGGTGCGACTTTGTAGGGTGGCTAATACTGCTGGGCGCGATCTCAAAAGTAACTTTTAGGCAAGCGATATCGACAATTGTCAAGCGTTAATTGCTAATAATTTCGTCGAATAAATCGTGAGTGCGATCGATAATTTTGCCATTAAAAACTTTGACGAGATTATCTGTCGCCATTTGCAACAAAGGATCGATTTCTAGTTCTTCTAGTTCTACGAATGGAGTATTTATGGCTCGTTCCATGTCTAGTGATTCGGGCGGTTCGGCAAAATCAATTGACGGTTCCAGTTCAAATAGATCCGTTCGAGCTAATGGTGCTTGAATGTGTGCGGAGATTGGCTCTGGTTTTGGGGGTGGCTCGATGCTCCTGAGCAGAGGCTCCGCCAACGGATCTTGGATATCATCATTGAGATCGAAGATCTCAGGTAGATATTCGATCGATTCTGGTAGCGGTGGCGGTGCGGCGGGAGCAACTACTGGGGCAGGTGCAGGAGACTTTGAGGGGAGTGAAGAGCTAGGCTGGGGTTGACTTTTACCCAAGACTTCCAACTTCACCGCGATCGATCGACCGAGCAGATGGCTAAATACTTTCGCTAGTTCGGGTACCTTGCTAGCGGCGATCGTCTGCATCGTACTAGATTTCATCGCTACCACCACTTGCGATTGAGCAATTGAGATCAACTTACCAAACGGTTTAAATAAATCCCTACTGGCAGGTAAAAGCTGCTGCAAGACCTGTTCCCAGGTGGTTGATAGGTCGATCGTCCCGATCGCTCCTGTGGGGGCTGCGGCTGCGGCTGGAGGGGTAACAGCGACTACCGCTATGTGTGCTAGTGGGCTTGGTGGTAGCGGCGCAATTTGAGGCGTGACGGCTGGAGGCCCGATCGGGACAACAGCAGTAGCTAATGGCTCAGTACTAAGTGTCAGTAGCCCTAAGAAGGCAATCTCCAGCCACAATTGGGGCTGAGTAGTCTGCTTGAGTTGGATTTCACTCTCTTTGAGATGTTTTTGTCCCGCGAGAATCCAGCCAAGTTGCCAATTCTGGGCGATTTTAACGAGTTCTGTCCAAGTTTCTTCAGTACATGCGACTAGATCGGCGCGTTGAGGTGCGGTTTTGGCGATCGATAGATCCCGATAGCAACCTGCAAGATTTTGAAGGACGGTGAGCGGTTCTTTACCACGTTCGAGGATATTGCGAGTGCGATCGAGTAAGCTCTCTGGATTTGAGGTAGCGATCGATTGTAATATACCGAGTAGATCTCGTTCTGGTACCGAACCGATCGCATCGTACACGCGATCGGGTGTAATCTCTCCATCGAGCAAACTCAGCCTATCAAGTAAACTCTCCGCATCCCGCAAACCACCTTGAGCAATTTGCGCGATTAATGTTACCGATGCCAAGGTAATCTCGATTTGTTCGATCTGGGCAATATAAGTGAGATGTTTCACCATCGCTTCGACTGGAATCCGCCGATAGTCAAACCGCTGACAGCGAGAAATAATCGTGGGTAAAACTCTTTGCGGATCGGTAGTGGCTAGTACAAATACTACTCGATCGGGTGGCTCCTCCAGAGTTTTCAACAGGGAATTAAATGCTGCCGTTGTCAGCATGTGGCACTCGTCAATGATATAAACCTTGTAGCGGCATTGGACTGGGGCATACTGGGCGCGTTCGATAATTTCGCGAATATTGTCTACACCTGTATTGCTGGCGGCATCAATTTCAATGATATCTAAAGCAGCACCGAGCGCGATCGAACTACATACATCACATTTACCACAAGGTTGTGCTGTAGGTACCCGACTCGCCATACAATTAAGAGACTTCGCTAGTATTCTCGCGCTGGACGTTTTGCCTGTGCCGCGAGGCCCAGTGAACAGATACGCTGGGGCAATCTTCTCCAGCCTCAGTGCATTAGTTAAGGTGGTGGCGATCGCCTCTTGCCCAACTAGATCGGCGAAAGTTTGCGGTCTATATTTATGATGTAGAGGTATATATGCCATCTGCGGGATAAATAAAGATGAGGTGGAGTTATAGGCAAACCGACTCGATTCTCCAAAGGAGAGGCTTTGCCAACGAGGTGGTTTGCCTAGCACTACTTTCTAAGATACTCTAGATCGAATGTACCTAAATGCAGTCGAGGAATCACTAAATGTTAAAAAAAATCTGGCAATCATTCGTGAGGTGGCTTCGCAAATTATTTGGACGAGGGGCGAGTAAATCGACTCTCTCCTCGCGAAGCTATGCCAACGACAGACTTGTGACTACTGGCGAATTACCACCTCTTGATGATACCGATCGAGAGTATCTATTTATGCAGTTGCTCGAGGGAGTGGCTCATGGTTGGCAACAACCACGCGCGATCGAGTTTTTTAACAAAATCAGACAACGAGTCCGAAAATCCGACTGGCTAGAATGGCTGGAACGGTTTGGTAATAACTTGCTCAATGCACCCATACCCAATTATGAACTAGCTGGACGGATGGTGCAATTAGGTCAACTTGACTGTGGTGAAATCGGCGATCTAGCTGGAGAGTACGGGGAGCTGCTGCTCAACCGTCAAGCAGAACTATCAGGGGAATTTCTACCGATTGTGGAGTTCAATGCTCTAGAACTAGATAGTTTGGATGTAGATCTGCCACTCGATCTCAATTATGGCGGCTCCCAGACCCAATATCGACGATTTGGTGAGGTACCGCCAGAACTACTCCTCGATAATACGCCGATCCCCGATCCACCATTTACACCTCAACCTGAAGCTGAAAATATCGATTCAGAAACTCGTGAAATTACACTCGAAGAATTTTCATCAATGCTACACCAAGATCCGGGTTTAGTGGCTGAACTAGCCGAACAATTTGGGATCGAGACAACCGATCCACAAATAATCATCAACACAGTTGTCGCTCAAATGCAACAACAAGTGCAACAAATCAGTGGCGACCTCAATCCGTCCAACCAACTAACTCCACCCTCAACGCCAGAGATTCCCTCTACGCCGCCAGAGATTCCCTCCACGCCGCCAGAGATTCCCTCCACACCGCCAGAGATTCCTTCCACACCAGAGATTCCCTCCACACCAGAGATTCCCTCAACTCCGGCAATCCCCGTTTCTGCCAAAGAACAACAAGTCTCACCACCACCACCACCCTTACCAAAACTGGAATACAAACCAGAAGATCCATGGAGTAGCAATCTGTTGGGTAATGAAGAGGCTTTCCCGCAGACAGCTAATACGCCCGATCGTCGAGGAGTTTAAGTGAAAATGAGCCAAATTACCAACTTATACACAGATGGAGCTTGTTCGGGCAATCCTGGCCCTGGTGGTTGGGGTACGGTTGCTTACTTTGATGATGGTAGCTGTCATGAATTTGGCGGTCGCGATCGGGCGACGACTAACAATCGCATGGAAATGCAAGCCGCGATCTCTGCGCTGGAATTTTTTGTCAGCACAAATCAAACCGCACAATGCCTACTCTACACCGATAGTGAATACCTGATCAAAGGCATCACCCAGTGGGTGAAAGGTTGGAAGAAAAAGGGCTGGAAAACTGCTGCTGGTAAACCTGTCCTCAATCAGGATTTGTGGGAGACACTCGACACGCTCAATGGCAAAGTGCAGTCCCAGACTAAAATCCCTGTTGCTTGGCAACACGTTCGCGGTCATTCTGGCAACGTGGGCAACGAACGCTGCGATACGATCGCCAGAGGGTTTTCTAGCGGTCAACCACCACAACTGCGGCAACGCTCTACAATAGAGTCATCACCATTACCTGTTACACAGACCCCTCCAGATCCTGTAACAATCACCCCCTCTCTCCCTGATTTGCAGATTGTCCCCATGTTAGAAGAACAAACTATTCACTCCGATAGTACAGAACATATTCCCCGCGAAGTTCGAGTTGCACATCTTCATTACCTCATCGATACTTTGCGGATTACTGATGAAATTGCCAAAAGTGGCTATCTAATTGCTAGCTCCGAATTAGCCGATCTGATGGATATCAATGCCAGTGCTGTAACTAGTCGCGGCGACAGGTGGGCATGGCGCAATTGGATCGTTTCGAGAGTCCGCCGTGAAGGTAATCAAATTTTATGGCAACTCGAACGAGTAGATGGGGAATGAGTTGAAAGTTGTTCGTGCTATTGCCAAGCAAAAGTTGCAAGTTGAAACCTAGATAGTTGGCAATGCTTACCATCTAGGTTTTAGTCATTTTAAAAAATGAAAGTATTCATCACTTTCATTTTCCTAGAATTTACCGATCGAGTACATTTCTAGTAGTAATGCTAAAATACCTAGTGTAGAAAGTTTGCTTGAAAACTAGATATTGTACAGTAGATGACAATTTGGTTAAATCTGATCGGGATCGTCGCGATCGGATGTGGATTATGGTCTAAGAATATTGGTCTGACTGTGGCAGGTTGTGCGATCGCACTGGGAATATCGACACCGATTATTTATCGAGGTATCCGCCCCAACATCCCAAAGTCTCTATCTTCATTACAGCGATTGCGGTTAGTCACCACAATTACGCTCTCGTTGGCGATCGTTAGTTTGCTCAAGATTGGTGGATTTTTTAGCTACATTGGGGGTTTATCAACTCACACAGATTGGAATATGGTGGGTGGATTAGGACTATGGAGTGGTGCGATCGGGCAAACAGCGATTGCTACCATCGCAGCATTTGTTTCGTGGCGACAGTATATCGTCTCTCGCGATTTGACGATCGAGCAAAATCGCCTCAACCGCCAACAAAATATTATCACGCAACAACAAACGATCGATAATTACTTTCAGGGGATTTCCGATCTAGTGCTCGATGATGATGGTTTTCTGGAAGATTGGCCCCAGGAACGCGCCTTTGCGGTGGGACGTACTGCGGCATTATTAGGCAGTATTAATGCTGCTGGGAAAGCTAGGGTAATTCGCTTTCTATCACGCTCTAAATTACTAACACCCCTCCAACGCGATCTGCGCTTGGGGAAGGTGATTCTCAATGGGAATGGGGGTTATGATGAAGATCGGATCTCTGGCGTTCGGGTCATCAATTTGGGGGTAATGCTAGCGGGGATAGATCTCGCTCAAAACGATCTGCGGTGGACAGATCTCAGCGATGCTAATTTGATTCGGACTAATTTAAATGGATGCAATCTGTCGCAAGCCAACTTGTCTAGAACTATCCTGTATCAAGCTAAATTAATAGATGCAGATCTTAAAGGTACGCGATTTTTTTATGGGGATCTTCAACTTGCCAGTCCCCGTATTCCCACTAGCGATAGCCTACCGCTAGACACAGCCGCTACTTTGGAAAGTCGTCCAGATTATATTACAGGTAAATTTTCAGGTGCAGTGGTTGAAGATGTCGATTTTACCAATGTTTTACATATGTCTGAAGAACAGCGTCAATACTGTTGCGCTTGGTGTGGTGAAGCATCACGTCGCACTATACCTGGAGGATGTCAAGGGATTCTCAATCGGTTACTATCGATCGAGTATTCATCTTCAGCTCGATCGTTTGATGATGATTATATTGGGTAATAATCGATAGTGGATGGTCAATGGTCAATTGTTTAAACACGAAACTAACTCTCACTCAGAAAATAGCATCATAAATATGGTGACGAAATCTAATTTGCATTATCCACCATTCACCATTCACCATTGACTAACACGATGACAGTTATTTTGTATTGGGGTGATGATGACTTCTCGATCGCTAAAGCAGTCAGCGCGATTCAATACTCAGCACTCGATCCAGCTTGGACGAGTTTTAACTATGAGAAGATTACTCCAGAGCGCGAAGATGCCGCGTTCGCTGCACTTGATGCGGCAATGACACCCCCCTTCGGTACTGGAAAACGGGTGGTCTGGCTGGCAGATACTAGCCTGATGCAGCAATGTTCGGAACAATTACTCGCCGAGTTGGAACGGACATTGCCTCAAGTTCCGGCTACGACAATTCTGCTACTTACTAGCAAAAATAAACCAGACGGAAGATTGAAATCGACCAAGACAATTCAGAAATATGCTAATGTCCAGGAATTTAGTCTGATTCCACCTTGGAAAACTGAAGAACTCAGCCAGCGAGTACAGATTGTCGCCAAAGAGTTGGGATTAAAACTAACGCCAGATGCGATTCAATTGCTAGCTGAATCTGTTGGTAATAATACTCGCCAACTATATCTAGAATTGGATAAATTACAATTACTAGCTGGTGGCCAAGGGCAGCAGATCGATCGAGTGATGGTAGCTAGTCTCGTAGTTGCCAATACCCAAAATAGTCTCCAACTTGCTGCGGCAATTCGTCAAGGAGATGTTGGGACAGCATTAAATCTAGTTAACGAATTAATTAACCACAACGAACCTGCACTCAAAATAGTTGCCACCCTCGTCGGTCAATTTCGCACCTGGTTGTGGGTTAAAATGCTCCTAGAAGCTGGAGAAAAAGACGATCGAGTCATTGCTACCGCCGCCGGACTGGGAAACCCCAAACGCCTATTTTTTATCAAGCAAGAACTTCAATCTACTACTGCCGATCGACTTGCCGCCAGTCTACCAAAATTACTCGATTTGGAATTTAATCTCAAACGTGGTGGTGAAACTATTTCTACTCTACAGATGCACACGATCGAATTGTGCCAAATCTTTGCAGTAGGGA
>JAJAZF010000060.1 GCA_026785875.1 Chamaesiphon sp.
GAGCACTAAAGAAGAATAGGGCTGATGAAAACATTGCGGCGATCGCAAATGAGAAGGCATTATAAATTAGATTGAACTGGCTAGATGACAATGACTGAACTGTTGACAACCGACTTACGTTGTCATCATTGAGCAATGCCAACAGGGCTAAGTCTGGTAGTGAGGAAGCTAGAATCATTAGTTCGATCTCCATAGAATTGAGTTTAAATCCAAACTACATCCAGTGTTTTTTAATTTGCGAATCCTTGCTGGAATTGAAGCTAACTCAGAGAAAGCCTTGGTAAAAGCTTTCTCTAAGTTCAAACTGAGTTATGATAAGACGACTAGGTAATTCTCTAGAGGTATGGGGTGGATCTCCTTGGTAAAGCGTTTCAACCAGAAGCGAAGATTTGGCCTCGGTATCGTTCGATAAGCTGTACCAATCAGAGGTGACACCAACCGCACAGGAGAACCACCAACTGTGGTGACTAAACTGCATGTACACAGTGACTCATATCAACCTAACGAACTACAGTGTTAGCGGTATTAATTACTGTGGGCAATAAGTTGTAGAAGTGCAGAACACCCTGACCGGAGAGATATTCTGTCAGAAGAGCAGCTACAAATCCGAGCATGGCAAACCGACCATTCCAGATTTCAGCTTGAGGGGTAAAGCCCCAACGCCATTGATTACGATCGGCGTTAACAGCAGGAATTACTTTTGTAGAAGAACTTGTCATGATGACTACTCCAAATGTTGTGGTAAGAATAACTAGATCGATTGCCTTTGGGTAAAGCTTACTTTCCTGTGTTGAATGTTGGAAGCATCTTTCGTCCGTTTGACTTATCCATCTTCACAAATCTTATCAGTTGGCTATCGGTAGGTATATCTGTCAAATGGAAGAGTTATTGGAGCGATATGGTAGTCAGTAGATATAGTACCTATTTGAGATAGCCACCCAAATCGCGCTATACTCCCTTCTCAGTGTCAAATTAGACATCTAGGGTGAATGGCTTGCACTGAGCGAAGCCGAAGTGTGGATGGTGAATGGCTTGCACTGTTGGCGTTAACCTTGCCCTTGGCAATGCGTAGCCTCAGTGTGAATGGTGAATCATGATGTCTCTTGATTGAGAGATCGGGGAACTATCGATCGCAGCCAGACGTGTCGCTCGATGGTTCCCTTAGCACCGATCTATGTCTATGGTCACAAACCGAGCGTTTGTAAGTTAAATTAGCTAGTAGGGTTCAGTTTTACCCAATTTCTTGGAAAATATCTGATTTAAGCTGCAATGAAACGGACAGACAACCACACCTTGAGCGATATTAATGATGCTCCCGATCTTCAGCGGCTGGTGCAGGATAAGCGATCGAGCAAACGTGCTACCACCGCCAAAGGGAACCGCCGCAACCGCCGTTATGAAAACCGGATTCTCAATGCACAGGTAGATGAGTTTGAGGACACACAGGGGGAATCAGTGGTAGAAGATAGTGATGCTGAATTAGATCGCGACGATCGAGCCGATTGACAAAAAAATTCGATCTAGCCTTTAATTAGATTGGGGAATTGTTGGCGTAGTCGAGCGATTTTGGGTCGATCGTGGATGACTACATATGGATAATTGGGATTGCGATCGATAAAATTCTGATGGTAATCCTCAGCCGGATAAAACTTGGTAAGGGTAATTAACTGAGTGGCGATCGGTTGTGGGAAAATCTGGGATCGATCGAGCTTGTCGATATAGGCTTGCGATACTCGTTGCTGTTCGGAATTAGCAAAGAAAATCGCCGATCGATATTGAGTACCATTATCTGGCGACTGTCTATTTACCTGAGTAGGATCGTGAGCGACAAAAAAGTAAATCTTCAATAGTTGTCCGAACGATATCTGTTTGGGATCGTAGGTAATTTGAATTGCTTCTGCATGACCTGTATTTCCGCCGCTAACGGTATCATAATTTGCAGTTGCAGCACTTCCACCCGAAAAGCCAGAGACGACGTTAGAGACACCTTGAAGCTGCTCAAATACCGCTTCGGTACCCCAAAAGCAGCCACCAGCTAAAACGATAGTTTGCGTTCCCATCGCTTGAGGAGTGGGAATATCGATCGGTGCATCGATGATTTTGGCGATCGCTAGGGTAGAATTTGTCGGAGTAGAGGAGATCGCTCTGTGCAAGCTAAAAGCAACCGTGATTAGTAACAGCAGCGAGAAGCCTAGCATCAGACTACGGCGAGGTGAAGTGTGAGTTGACATTTTTGATTTCAAGAGTGCGATATCTTTACTATACAAATTGGAATTTAAGAGTGCTTTAAATATCTAATCCTTGTACTCGAACCGCTTAGGAATGTTTGATCGACTTGACGTTCGCTCAACTCTCGATCGATCTTAATTCCTTCATCTATGCCTAAGCGCTCGGCAACGGGTGCGGTGGTATTTTGACGATCGACAGTCACTCCTTATAGTTCGACACTGACGCTACCTTTACCACTAACTCTTACGGATTCGGGATCGAGAGTAGTAGGTAAGTTACTCACGGTTAGTTCTCGTTTTGTTCCGGTGAGATTAATTGTCCCGCGACGAGTAACTAAGGCACGATCGGTATACTCACATCTTGCACCAATACATCAAGACTAGTAAAAACAGAGATCTTAGGGTACCCTGGAGCTACGGTTAGCACTAGTATTATCAAACTGGTGGAAGATGTAGAGTATAAACAGTTACAGCTTCGAGCTGAGGATCGAGCGCCATCGACATCATTATAGTAATTTGGCTGACAATTTTGGGTTTGATATAATAGTAAATAGATATATTCCAGCTCGATCTGGAAATTGACAGCAATCGAGATCGGGGTATTTTCTAGGCTCATTAGTAAATCTCCCAGAGAAAATCGATGGTGAAGAGTTCCAAATCTGAATGGATGAACGTAGATAGTCACAGGATCGATCTGCCGATCGCATCTCCAGATTCCCTGACTAGTATCGCCGCCGAGCGCAACACGATCGAGCAATTACTGGCGATTGGTACGGCACTATCCGATTGTCTAAATTTAACAGAACTCCTCGACCTAATTTTGACTAAAAGTCGGGAAATTACCTGTAGTGATGCAGGTAGTGTCTATTCGATCGATCGCAGCAATGGCGAACCAAAGTTAATATTTAAAGTTGCTCAGACTGATTCTCTCCCAGATGTTTCCTTTGAGTTTGCCAGTATTCCGCTCAATTTGGAGAGTCTAGCGGGATATGTCGCAACTACAGGCGAAAGTCTGAATATTCCCGATGCTTACGCGCTCCCTGATGATGTTCCCTACAAATTCGATCGGCAGTTCGATTTAGAATTTGCATATCGAACCGTTTCAGTGCTGGTAATCCCGATGCAAAATCGGGAGGGCGAGACGATTGGGGTATTGCAACTGATCGATCGCAAGCTCAAAGCCGATCTCCAAATTACACCAGAGAATGCGCTGTCGATTACCCAACCCTATTCTAATTGGGAACAGCAGATCGTCCGCTCCTTGGCTTCCCAAGCCGCAATTTCGATCGAGCGCAACCACTTATTAGAAAGTATTGAGGAGCTATTTGCCGGATTTATCACAGCCTCAGTACAGGTAATCGAAAGCCGCGATCCGACTACGGCTGGACATTCTGAGCGCGTCGCCAAATTGAGCGTACGGTTGAGTCAGGAAGTTAATAGCATTGAGACAGGAATACTCAAATCGGTTCGATTTAGCGATCGTCAAATCCAAGAAATCCGCTATGCTGCGCTCCTCCATGACTTTGGTAAAATTAGCATTCCCGAATCGATCGTTCAAAAAAGTCAGAAACTCTATCCCCATCAACTTACCGAACTCAGTCACCGATTTAATCTGCTCCGACGTACCTGGGAATTGGAATGTACCCAACAGAAATTCAGCTATGTGCTAAATCCGCCACTAGGACATCAGCATCAGTCAGATGATAACTGTTTGCATTGTGGCTATTTACAACAGTTAGATCTAGATCTCAATGGTAAACTCGACAGGTTGCAATCTTACTGGGAGTTGTTAAATAAACTCAACCAACCCGATATTGTTTCCAGATCAGAATTCGCCCAAACATTAGATTCAATTGTCGCCGATCTGCAACAACTAGCACAATATACATATCGAGATCTCGATGGCAATTTACAACCCTTACTCACTCCATCCGAAATAGAACAACTCTTAATTCCCAGAGGTTCGCTCACGATAGCAGAACGATTAATAGTTGAATCGCACGTCAGCCACACCTATGATTTTCTTCGCAAAATTCCTTGGACAAAACATCTCCAAGATGTACCAAAAATTGCTCGTTCCCACCACGAAAAATTAGATGGTAGTGGTTATCCGCAAGGGTTAACTGCTGGGGAAATTCCAGTACAGTCACAGATCATGACGATCGCCGATATTTATGATGCTTTGACGGCGAGCGATCGACCCTATAAGCCGCGTTTATCAATCGATCGGACTTTAGCTATCTTACACCAAGAAGCCGCCACAGGCAAGATCGACAGCGATCTTTTAGCCCTATTTGAACAGCGTCAAATTTACGCAGTTTTAGGCGATCCAAACTTTAATTAAAGATTATATTCAGATTGTCTCGATCGATAAGTTAAAATATGCCATTTACCCTCGCTCATCCGATCGCCACTGTGCCGATTTGGTGGGGATCGAAGCAGAAACTACATTTAGCTAGCCTCGCGATCGGATCGATGATTCCCGATGCAGATTACTTCATACTTCTGTATCCAATCAAAACAATCGGACATACTTTTCCTGGGATCTTCATCCAAGGAATACCTTATTCGATCGTCCTATTGCTGGCGATCCGATATGTGTTGCTGCGCCCATTTTTGGCTCTCATTCCCCTCCAATTAGCCCGAAAGTTTCCACCACCAAAGAAATACTTTCCCCTGCAAATTTTCGAGCTGGTTAATATTGTTTTATCGATCGCTATCGGTGCTGCTACGCATCTAATTTGGGATGCTTTTACGCATAGTGGTGACTCGGTTGTGCATTCAGAATTACTCAAATCGAAGCTCGGCTCACTACCGATTTATACATTACTTCAGTATGGCGGCGGCATTTTTGGACTTGTCGCCCTGTCGTTGTGGCTAGCCAACTGGCTGCATCGAGCAGAACTACATCATCGGGTGGAAACTCTGGCTCCTGGGTGGCGAGTTATTGCCATCATCGGGATCGTTTACTGTGCCTTTGGGGTGGCTTGGGTAGCTGTACAGGACAATCGCGAACCCTTTGTCAATTTCTCTGTGCGATCGCTAATTGGTGGCATGTCTGGGACATTTATAGGATTATTGCTGTACTCAACAATTTTTTGGATCTTAAATAGTTTTCGATCTGATTCTAATGTAACTTAACGAAAAACAGGGGCTGAAATCCCCAGCGGGACAACCTAATTATCCCCCTTCTGGGCACTCGCCTTTGTGACAAAGCCCAGTTGGGTGACAAACGCTGTGCTATCAATTATCAATTATCAATTATCAATTATCAACTAAATCCCCCTAGACAAACCTACGCCATTACCATCCCACCATCGACATTAAATGTCTGTCCAGTAATATATGCCGCCGCTGGATCTGCTGCCAAAAATCTCACCATTCCGGCGACTTCTTCGGGTTGTCCGTATCTGCCGAGGGGGATAAATTGCAAAATCCCTTCCGCCTTCAGGTCATTTGTCATATCGGTTTCGATAAAACCTGGTGCTACCGCATTGACAGTGATGCCCCGACTGGATAATTCCTTGGCTACCGTCTTGGTAAAGCCAATCACGCCAGCCTTCGACGCGCTGTAGTTAGCTTGCCCTGGATTGCCCATTTGTCCGGCGACAGAGGCGATATTAACGATCCTGCCGGACTTTTGCTTGAGCATGATTTTACTCACCGCACGGGTACATGAAAATACCCCAGTCAGATTGGTATCGATTACTGCTTGCCAATCTTCTAGTTTCATCCGCAGCAGCAGAGTATCGCGCGTAATTCCCGCATTGTTAACTAGGACATCAATCCGTCCCCATTTGTCCATCACCGTACTGACTAATGCGTCAATTTGGTCGGCTTTGGAGACATCAGCACAGATCGAAATTGCTTCGCCACCAGCATCAACAATCTGAGTCACCAATTTATCCGCAGCATCGCTAGAACTAGCATAATTGACTGCTACTTTTGCACCAACTCCTGCTAATTCTAACGCGATCGCGCGACCAATTCCCCTCGATGCACCTGTAACGATCGCGACTTTTCCGACTAATAAATCCGACACTCTAAAATCTCCATCTAACTAAAATTGTGGCGTTTAATGCCCCTACTCAATCAACCTTAACTATTTACTACTAACAACTAAGCGGCGTCGCAATGATTGACTCCGGCGTTTTGCAGTTTCATTTTCTGGCTCTAGTTCTAATGCTTGCTCATAGATATCTAAGGCTTGACCTGTGAGTTTTTTCTGTTCGTAAGCGTGACCGAGATTATTCATCGCCATCACATATTCTGGTTCGAGTTTAATTGCCTCTTTATATTGACGAATTGCTAGATCGTACTGCTCTTGTCCAAAATATGCGTAGCCTAAAGCATTATAAATAGGAGCTATTTCTGGTGTTCCATCCTCAATTTTGATGGCTTTTTTGAGCATCATTATTGCTTGGATAAACATTTTTTTCTCTAGATAGATACTGCCGAGTTCGTAATACTCTGGAACGGTACCGCGCTCATTTTTGAGTTTACGCTCTAATTTAGTCAGCGCGTTTTCAATTTTCTGATTTTTGATAATTTGTTTGAGGATAAAGAAAGCCGCCACACTCAGGAGCAGTAAAAATGCAGCCAAGTAAACGACGAGTAAGTTTTTGTCTGAAAAGTCCATTGTTAAGCAGTTGGTAATGGCTAGTGAATCATGGCTGGGAGGGATCGAGCGGGTACCCGCTCCACTAGGTACTTCATACCTGACTATCTATGATAACTTGAATCACAGCCAACGAGCCTGTGACTCGATCGCTATTAACTGTTTGTGACACTCGATACTGGCTCCTATTGCAATCCCCAGTACTGAATCCGCTGCTGGAGCCAGCCGTCTGCTTTCCACCGCTGGATCGATCGATCGACTAACTCCCGTAATGGATCGTATTGTAACCCTTTGGGGATGACGATTCCCAAGGGTTCGGTAGATAATTTATCGGGTAAGAGATGATAATTCGGTGTGGTTTTGCTCCAGCCGAGTAACAAGCTCCGATCTGCGGCGATGGCGACAACTTTGCCTGTGGCGAGTAATTCTTGAGCTTGTCGATAGCTATTTACACCGACTAATTGTGCTGTGGGGGTAATAAATTGCAGTGTGGCGATCGTGGTAGAATTATTTAATACTGCGACTTTCCGATCGATTAAGTCAGCGTTTTTAGTAATGTTTACTTGCGTGGTAATTATCGCTGTTCCATCCGCATAATAAGCCCGACTAAAATCAACTACTCGCGATCGAGTGGGTGTAATTGTCACTCTAGCAATTGTAAGATCTACAGTCCCTTGGATCGCTACTTTCAGGCGATCTTGATTGGCGACAGGTACTAGTTCGACAGCATCTGGATTATTAAATATTTCTGTAGCTAATTTACGGGCAATATCTATTTCTAAGCCCTGTAAATTACCATTGCGATCTCTAAATCCAAGTAGTGGTAAATTGTCTTTGACTGCGATGATTAATTTTCGGCGTTGCTGAATTTCTGTGAGTGTTCCAGCTTGAGCTGAATGCCAACTACCGATACTCGCTATCAGTGTGAAGACAAAGAATAAAGATTTAAATCTAATCGATCGTGCTTTATTCTTCATGGCTAATTGGTGAATCGTGAATCGTCAAAGGTGGATGGTAAAAGATCGATCTATTCACCATCCACCTTTTACTATCCACTTCCCGTGATGTTATTGCGCTGCGGTGGCTAGTTTAACCACTTGCTCAAAGCTAGCAGGATCGAGGATGGCGATTTGAGCGAGCATCTTCCGGTTGAGTTGGATGTCAGCTTTTTTCATATTCCCGATCAGTTGGCTGTAGCTCATGCCATGTTGACGAGAAGCTGCATTGATCCGTGCAATCCATAAGCGGCGGAAGTCACGTTTTTTCTTTTTGCGATCGCGATAGGCATTCCGTAATGCCTTCATTACTTGTTGGTTAGCAACCCGATAAAGTTTAGAGTGTGAACCTCTAAAACCTTTGGCTAACTTGAGAATTTTGTTGCGGTGCTTCCGCGCCACGTTACCGCGCTTTACCCGAGTCATAGTTTAAATTGTGTTAGTTGGTGATTAAAATTGCTCTACGGCATTATTGATAGTTATTTACTACCTCAGTCCTCAAGCTACCAGTTGTGAACTACTGCACTGATCCAGGTGGATTGTTACAAGTAGGGGAGCATCCCACGTACTCTGAGCACATCAGTCTCGTCAACGGATGTTGCCTTGGATAGGCTCCGACGACGATCGGCATTTTTGTGTTCGAGCAGGTGGCTCTTAAATGCCTTGCGGCGCATGATTTTACCTGTGCCGCTAGCGCGAAAACGCTTCGCTGCTGCTTTGCGGCTTTTGAGTTTCGGCATGTGAATTAAGTATGTTTAGACACAATTTATTATTGTACGCGATCGATGTTGTAAATAGCTAGGTTAAATAATTGATAATTGATAATTGATAATTGATAATTGGGTTTTTAAGATGGGGATTTAAACCCCTGCTCTTTGTTAAAGCCTAAAGCCTAAAGCCTAAAACCTAAAGCCTAAAGCCTAAAGCCTAAAGCCTAAAGCCTACTTCCTAACACCTACTTTATCAACTGAGTGAAAGCCACCTTAGCAGCAGCTTGTTCGGCGGCTTTTTTAGATTGTCCGCTACCTGTACCTAAATGTCGATCGCGAAACCAGACTTCGGCGATAAATCGTTGAAACCGATCGAGTTTGAGCGGATCTTCTCTGACGCGATATTCTGGCAAGGCTTTGTAATGTGCTTGCGTCCACTCTTGAAGGGCATCTTTATAATTTTGCCGAGCGGGATCTTGCAGGATTTCGGTAGCTAATTTTTGAAAATGCGGATCTAGCCAGGGACGGACTAAGGTGAGATTATTCGTAGTCAGATACAGCGCGGCGAGTACCGCCTCAAAAGCGTCAGCCAGCCTGGAAATCCGTCCAGAGGGGTCGCCAACAGCCGAAGCGGCGAGAGTGAGATAACGCTCGAATCCATAACCATCGGCGAGTTGGGCCAAAATGCGATCGCTCACCAACACTTTCCGAACTGCTGAAAAATCACCTACGGACTTATCGGGATAAGTTTCCCACAAAAATTCCGAAGCAGCTAACCGGACAACTGAATCACCGATAAATTCTAGCTGTTCGTAGTTGGGCGTTCCCATCGTCGGATGAGTCAAAGCAATATCCAGCAACGACCAATCGATCTGAGTGTCTATAGGCAATCCCAACCGACTAATCAACTTTACTAACTCTTGTTGTCGGCGTGGGGACATCGGTAATTTTACTCATTCAAAAAATAGAGAGAGAGTCGAACGTAAGCCGGGTTTTGTTATCTCTTGCGAGACGGCGGTTATCTATCTGGGTAGTTTGTTACCAAGTACCTCAAGCGGATCTCGAACGGAACAGGGAAAAGACCAACCATAGCTCCTGCCTTGCTTCCAACTGGGGTTTACCGAGCCAGTACCTCTCGATACTGCTGGTGCGCTCTTACCGCACCTTTGCACCCTTACCGTAGGAAGTGAATGGTGAATGGTGAATGGTGAATGGTTATTCGCTATCCACCATTCACTGTCCACCATCCACTTCTTGTGGCGGTATTTTTCTGTGGCACTATCCTCACGATCGCTCGCACTGGGAATTACCCAGCAAGTTTGGTCTTTCGGAAGCCCGGACTTTCCTCGAATTCGACTAGCGAACTCGCAACCACCTCACCTACTCTCTCTCAACTCTTTATTGTACAGGGTCATCAGACGTTTGAAGATTATATCTGCTGCACCAGCCAGCCAGATCCAACTACAAGCCCACTTGAAAACTGCGCTAAAATAGTTTAGCTAATCATTCAACCGTAACTGACTATGACTCGTGCAATTATCGAAACCGCAAAAGGAAACATCAATATTCAGTTTTTTGATGCTGATGCGCCTAATACAGTCAAGAACTTTGTCGATTTGGCAGAGAAAGGTTTTTACGACGGGTTAACTTTTCACCGCGTCATTCCTAATTTCATGATTCAAGGCGGTTGCCCTCAGGGTTCGGGTACTGGCGGCCCAGGTTATAAAATTAATTGTGAAATCAACCCCAATCTCCACAAGGCTGGGACGCTCTCAATGGCACATGCTGGTAAAAATACTGGTGGTAGTCAGTTTTTCATCTGTCATTCCCCTCAGTCTCATTTAGATGGCATTCATACTGTTTTCGGTCAATCCGAAGATATGGATGTTATCAATGCGATTAAAGGTAACGATAAAATGCTATCAGTCAAGATTATTCATGACTAATTTACATCAATAAAGTAGGGGCAATTCATGGATTGCCCTCAATCTATCTTTTTAATATCTAAATTCTCGATCGATCGTGAGTAAAATTCTTCAGATTTTGGAAATTGGTAGTCCGATTTTGCGTCAAAATTCGGCGACAATTGCTAATACTACCGACCCACAACTTGACGCTCTAATTGTGGATCTCATTGCTACGGCTGATGCAGCAAATGGCGTAGGCATTGCGGCTCCGCAAGTAGCTTCATCGGTACGGTTATTTATCGTTGCTTCGCGTCCGAGTCCGCGCTATCCTCAGGCACCAACGATGGAACCTACGGCGATGATTAATCCGCAGATTATCGATCGATCTGGGGATCTGGTTGCGGGCTGGGAGGGATGCTTGAGCGTTCCAGGTACTCGCGGTTTGGTACTACGAGATCGAGCGATCGAGGTCAGATATCTAACTAGACATGGAGAGTTAGTTCAACAGGAGTTAACTGATTTTATCGCCAGAATTTTTCAACACGAACTCGATCATTTAGATGGAATTTTATTTCCCGATCGAGTCTCCACTCCCACAGATTTAATTACCGAAGCTGAATACCTAAAAATTGCTTTCGATTAGCCGATAATAAGCTACTACTCCCCGATCGGTGTCAAATTAGACATCTAGGGTAGGGGGTGAATGGTGAATGGTGGATGGTGGATGGTGGATGGTGATGTCTCTCGATCGAGAGGTCAGGGAGTATCTCGCGCCGCTACTAAAGAATTTGAAAAGTTACTAAAAAGTAACCTAAAGTCGAGTGTCCAGCAATCGATTATCAACTATCAATTATCAACTATCAATTATCAATTATCAATTATCAACTATCAACTATCAACTATCAACTATCAACTAATTTAATAATCAGCCTATTTGCTTAAATTACGTTTGAGGTTTTCTAATTCTTCATCCGCCTCCCACCGCCGAAATTGAGCATCTAAGGGGTCGGCAAAATTGCTATTACTGCTATAACTATCGACCGATCCCCAACTGCTAGTATTTCTGCTGGTTTCTGCCTGAGTACGTGCAGCTTGAGCCGCTGCGGATTTGGCTTTGACTTCCGTTCGTCGCTGTTTGATGGTTTGCAGTAGCTCTTGAGCCTTGGCTTTACGCTCTTTGAAGCCTTGCATTTTACCCCAGAGCTGGTTCCCTTGGGGGAGAAGTGCATTGACGCGATCTTGAGCTGCTGTAGCTAGATCCGATCGTCCAGCGGCGGTGGCTTTTTGAACTCGATCGTACCAGTTTTTGATCTCTTGCGCGGTGTTGAGGATTTCTCGCTCGATCTGTTTTTCTTGGGATTGCAAGCCTACAATTAACTCCACAGTATCAGTTTCCTGTTGAGCTAGTTGTTGTTCGATCACCTGTAATTCGAGGTGCGGATTTTTGCTTAGGAAGTCATCGATCTGACTTTCTAAAAACTGCTTCATGTCTTCGAGTAAACCCATAGTTAGGAGAGGGAGGGGGATAGGGAGATGGGGGGGGATAGGGAGATGGGCTGATTAATTATACTTTCTTTACCCTTTCCCCTAAAGCCTAAAGCCTAGAACTTCTGACCGATGTAGATCGATCGAATTTCGCCGCCTTTTCTTTTTACAATTACTTCGCCTTTAGCTACAGTTAATAAAGACCAATTACTGGTACCGATTTTTTGACCGACGTTAACTGTTTGGCTTTGACGATCGATCTCGAAAACGGCACCTGGACGATTGCTATCTGGAAGTGTTTTGACTAGGGAAATCGGTGTGGCGATCTTTGGGGTAGCTGTAATGGGGATGGAGGTGGCGACGGCTCCAGTCGGAGTGGGTGCGACGGGAGCGGCTTGAGTAGTGTTAGCCGTGCTACTATTGGCTGAATTGATGCGATTGGTGACTGAAGTCGCTGGAGTACTGGCATCGATTTTTGAGATGGATTTTCGCATATAGTCCGCGAATTTGGCATCCTCTGGCGACTGTGACTGAGATTGGAAGGGGAGCCAACTGGTATCGATATTTTGAGGAAGCGCAATTTTTCTTTCGTTAACCAGCCATAGGAGTGTACCGCCTACGGCGATCGAAGTAACACCGATGCCTAGTAGTGCTTGCCAAGGGATCTTTTGTTTTGGCTTGGGTGTGGATGTTTGGGGCGCAGCGACAGATCCCTGGGGTGGGTAGGATTGAGGTGGGGCGGATTGAAATTGCTGTTGATTCGGATAGTATTCGGTGCGGGATGGTTCGGTGGAATACTGAATGTGTTGAGAAGGCTGTACTGACAAGGTGTGAGTGTCAGTAGTGTCGTCGCCGAGGAGTTCGTCGATATCTGCAAATAGTCGATCGAGTGAGCGATCTGCATGGGCATTAACTTTAGCGAGGATTTCGCTTTGGCGGAGCCGATCCTGTGGCGATGGGGATTGAGGAACTGCGGGATTTTGGTTAGTCATCGGTTAGGGATTGGGGGATTAGAGAATAGTTTACCTCAATCTATTTGTCGTAGTTGGAATGAAATTATGAGATTTATCCCCTGACTTGTTTGAGAAGTCTATTGCATTCGATCGATCGTCCGATATTGAACTGCTTCGGCAATGTGGGCGGGTGCGATCCTGTCTGTGTTGGCGAGATCGGCGATGGTTCTGGCGACTTTGATAATACGATCGCTAGCCCTAGCTGACAATCCTAACTTGCGAATGGCTGTCTCTAATAGTTGCCGACTACTATCGTCGAGGGGGCACCATGTTCGCAATTCTCTGCTTTGCATTTGAGCATTACAAACAATGTTTGGTACGGATTGAAATCGCTCGGTAGCCCGATCTCGTGCCGCTTGAACGCGGGGACGAACTGTAGCCGAATTTTCCCCTGTGGGCTGGTTGGTAATCTCCTCTGGTTTGAGCCGATTTACCGCCACCTGAAGGTCGATGCGATCCATCAGGGGGCCGGAAAGCTTCGCCCAATAATTCTCCCGCTGACGGGGATTGCAGGTACAAGCTTGGATTGTATCTCCATAATAACCGCAGGGACAGGGATTTGTACTGGCGACTAGGGTAAATTGGGCGGGGAAGGAGACAGACTGACGGGTACGGGAGATGGTGACGTGTCCATCTTCTAGCGGTTGACGCAAGAATTCTAGGACATCGCGCTTGAATTCAGTGAGTTCGTCGAGAAATAATACGCCCCGATGGGCGAGAGAGATCTCGCCAGGACGAGGGTATGTTCCGCCACCGACAAGGGCTGGGCCAGATGCCGAGTGATGGGGGCTACGATAAGGTCTGTCGCAGACGAGAAAACCGCGTTCTTTGAGTAAGCCAGCGACGGAATGGATTTGGGTGACTTCCATCGCTTCAGAAAATGAAAGTGGCGGGAGAATTCCAGGCAAACGGCGCGCTAACATCGTTTTACCACTACCTGGCGGCCCGACGAAAATCAGATTGTGTCCTCCGGCGGCGGCGATTTCGAGTGCGCGACGGGCGTGTGCTTGTCCTTTGACATCATGCAAGTCGGCATAATCTAATTGGGGTTGGGCTAGTCTACCCGTGACATCTACTTTGACTGGCTCAAATTGTTCGGGATGATTGAGAAAGGCGACAACTTGGGCGAGATCTTCTAAGCCATATACCTGGATACCTTGCACGACAGCCGCTTCGCAAGCATTGGCGGCTGGTACTACCAATCCAGTAATCCCCATTTTCTGGGCGGCGGCGGCGATCGATAGCACCCCTGTAACCGCCCGTAAACTGCCGTCTAAGGACAGTTCGCCCAAGAATAGGTAATCCCCCAATAATTCACCGCTTACCTGGTCTGAGGCGGCGAGGATGCCCACACAGATGGGTAAATCGAAGCTGGGGCCTTCCTTGCGTAAATCTGCGGGCGTGAGGTTGACGACAATCCGGCGGATCGGATAGGCGGAACCAGCATTTTTAATCGCTGTTTTGACGCGCTCTTTGCTCTCTTGCACGGCGATATCTGGCAACCCCACAACGGTAATTCCTGGCAACCCAGTGGCGACATCTACCTCAACGCCCACTTTTACGGCATCGATGCCGATAATTGTGGCACTCCAAACTCTGGCTAGCACAGGGATATTTCCGTTATTTATAATGGCTTCGACTCAGTTAAGCACGATCCTTCCGTAACTGACAACGATCGAATGTCTTAATTTTTACCTGAAGAGTAGAGGTAGGCTTTAGGCTTTAGGCTGTCAGTGTAGTTTTGGGATGAGTATGTTGGCTCTCGCCTGAAACTTCGCCTCTGGCGCAACAGGTCTTGTAAATTTTTGTGCTAAGTTTTGATTGATGCCCTATTCCCGCACAGATGTCAAAGCCATACAAATTCAGCAATCATCCATAGCGCATCCAGCAACCATCCTCCACTCTCTACTACCCTCTATCCCCTACCTATGAGTTTGTCTACACTAATCCTCACTGCCCTTGCCGTCGGCATGATGTTTGGGACTGTTTTGAATACTACATTTCCGATGGCGATCGAACCATTCGATCGATATCTACTCGCACCGATCGGGGCTGGATTTTTGCGAATTATTCAATTCGTCGTCGTGCCGTTGATTTTCTCATCCTTAATTCTCGGTGTCAACCGGATTCAGGGTACGGGGCAAGTTGGGAGATATGTATTGAAGCTGATGACTTGTTATGTCGTAACGAGTTTAATCTCACTGTGCATCGGCATGGCTGTGGCTTTGTGCTTGCAACCTGGTGCGGGGGTGACAGGATTTACACTACCAGCTACAACTGCTGCTACAGTAGCCCCAGACGCGATCGAGTGGCTCGTCAGTCTGGTACCGACTAATCCATTGGGCGCACTTAGTAGTGGCAATCTCTTACAAATCATTTTCTCGGCGGCTCTATTTGGTACCGGAATTCAAATGGCACAAGCACAAGCCAAGCCGTTTGTGGAGTTGTTGGAGAGTATCTATACTATTAGTGAAAAAGTGCTATCAGTGATTTTATATGCTGCACCTGTGGGAGTATTTGCGCTGATTAGTTCGACGATTGCCAGACAAGGGTTAGGATTGATCGTGCGGCTATCTTTGTATGTATTGGGGCTATTAATTGCGACGCTGCTCATGGCAGGATTTTATCTGATTCTGTTGACGTTACTTAAAGCCAAACCTGGTAAGTTTTTTCGCAGTTTGATTCCATCATTCTTTCTCGGCTTTGGGACTGCGAGTTCCAATGCAGTTTTGCCGATAGTATTACAAAATATGCAGGAAGGTTATGGATTGCGATCGGAGATTGCCAGTTTTTCTTTACCTTTAGGCACAGCATTAAAACGTGATGGAGCAACTATTCTCCAAGGATTTAATGCAATTTTTATCGCTCAAATTTATCATGTGCCAATTACCCCATCGTTATTATTTGCGATCGGACTTAGTAGTTTCTTAGTTTCGTTTAGTACTCCTGGCGTACCTGGTTCGGCATTGATTACGATGGCGACGGTGCTATCTGCGGCGGGATTACCATTAGAAGGGATTGCGATTGTCGCGGGGATCGATCGATTGACTGATGGTTTCAAGACTGTACTAAACGTGGTAGGCAATGGTAGTAATGCTATTTTGCTCAGTCTATGGGAGCCAGCTCCACCAGAGTTAGCTCCAGAATTGATAGTAGCCCCAGTTCATGAATCAAGTGTCAGACATTA
>JAJAZF010000061.1 GCA_026785875.1 Chamaesiphon sp.
GTCTATAGGCTGGCTGATTGCCTACTTCCTTGATTTTGGCTCCACACACACTACATTGCTGCGGGTAATGGTGGATTACTTCCTTGCACATTTCTTCTGGATCTAGCTTCCGTTCATGTCCGATATGTCCTAATTGACCACCCCGTTTTTTCCCAGTGGACTCCTTCCGATTTGGCTTAAATCCTTGCGGATTCTTTGATGGTGGCTGTGATGAGTTCGCTGATGTTCTAGCTATTTGTTCTTTGAGTAGCTCGTTTTCGGTTCGCAGTTCTCCCATTTCCCGTTCGAGCCGATCCATCCTGTTGACTAATTCATGAATTAGTTTCAGGACGCTTTCTGGCACTTGCGCCCAATCTTCTGGGCTGATTGCCGCCATTAGTTCCGGCACGGTCTTTTCCATGTGCCCCACTCTATCAGCTTTGTGTCCTCTTTTCTACCCCCCCTGAACTTCTACCTTAGACTCTGTAGGGTTTACCTTGTTGTATCGTTTAGTTGTCTGTTCTCTTTTAGATGCTGTCTATTCTGCGACGGGAATTGTATTCACACGATTCAATGATCGTTAAACATTGAATCTGCCCGTTTACCTTTTGGTTAGAGCCTGTCAGCCTGATTTGGCTCTTTTCTCCATAACGCAGTTTAAACGACAGTTCATTTATATTCATCATGAGAGAACTCCCTCTTGCCTCCATACCAGATTAGGCTTCCAGTATCGATTACTTTCGTGGTCTGCACTCCGCCGTTTTCATTACTTATACTAAAAACGGCTAAAGGATGGACTTTTTATTTAACGCTCGAAGATTTACTCTGCAAAGGTTTGAATCACTTTGGATAAAGTCTAGCTCCCATCCGTGTTTAGTATACTTGGGCGTGACCAAACTCTGAATCGAGTCTTTTACGTGAGGGTAAGGGGTGTGAATCCCTTAGAGGAGTAGGCTCCTCGGACTAAACGACCTTTTCAAGTCGCCCTAACTATAGGAGATAGAGCGATTTTGCTTGTGGCTTTGGGCTAATTCTTCTACATCAAAATCTAAGATATCGAGATCCAAGATGTCAGCTAGCTCAAAATCCGTAGTTGTCGTTGAGATCGTGATGACTTCTTCTATTTCTGTATCAATCTCATCAAAAGTTAATGAGTCCATGTTAAAAGATAAAACCAGATACGCCCCATTCATAAACATTAAAGCGATGGCGCATACGATCGTCTGCATCTAAACCTCCAAGCCAGCCAATTTAAATTTCACAGTATTTACTCGATCGATTAGATACTGATGTCATTAGCCGATCTATCAATTATAAATTAGACGATCGAGCGTTATCTCCTCCATAAGACAGACTTTGGATCTGAATTTTATTCATCAAATAGGGTCGATATTACTGTCAAATTGTCGATCCTGTTTCCACCACTCAAATCAATGTGGGTATTTAAAACCAACTTTGTTGCTAGATATCTTGTCTCCAAAAGACGCGGTTTTTCAGTGATGACGATCGACACATAACTTATTCTTCCTTCTGATGATAATGACGACAATCTTGACAGAGACCATCTGGATTTACAGCACAGCGAATGTAAGGCGATCTGGCATTGTAACTACAACTTAGATCGCCAATTACATAGCCGACACCCTCAATGTATTGCTCTTCAGGATCTCTAGCGATCCGTTTAGATCGTCGATGAGAGCTAGAATCTGTTGCTGTCAGCCGCCGATTGCGTGATTGCAGCCGCTGGCTATAATTTAGCCACGAGCAAGTCAGCAGTAATAAAGTAACGACCGCAATAGCTATTAGTGTGTGGAGCACGCATTGCACCTCAATTCATAAGTAATATGATAACCTGCTAATTTGAGTAGAAAACACTACTTTTATTAAATATTAAGAAAAGAGATATTTTTTTAGTCCGTTCCGATTTTGTCCGGTAGTCTGGAAATTTGAAACTTACTGAATCTCTAGTTTAAATTTCCAGACGCAAACATCTTAATGGGTCGGATTACCATCGTCAATAGCTCCGCGTTTAGTCGCAAATATCCGCTCGATCGCATCTTCTACTACTTTGTCGGGTGTGGATGCTCCTGATGTGACTCCTACTACTATTTTGCCTGCTGGAAGCCAATTTTTAGTGATTTCTAGTGCTTGAGATAGGGGTTTATGCTCGATCTGATTATCAGCCAAAATACGGATGTCACTGTCGATATGATACGAAGGAATTTGGTGCTCGATCGAGATTTCTTGAAGATGTGTGGTATTGGATGAGTTATAGCCGCCAATCACGACCATCAGGTCGAGAGGTTCATCTACTAATTTAAACATAGCATCTTGACGTTCCTGGGTGGCATCACAGATGGTATTAAAGCTTTGGAAATGCTCGTTCAATTCAGCGGTGCTATACTTTTTCATCATCGTCCGCTCGAATAGTTTGCCGATCGCTTCGGTTTCAGTCTTGAGCATGGTAGTCTGATTGGCAATCCCGACTCTTTCTAAATCTACATCTGGATCGAAGCCGACGGAATAAGCCTTACTAAACTTGGCTAAAAATTCAGTTCGACGATGACTTTTATCTGCTGGAGTATCACCATTACTGAGGATATAGTCAGCAACATAGTTAGCTTCTGACATATTTAGGATGACTAAATACTTGTCAGCAAAGGAACTAGTGGCAACAGTTTCTTCATGTTTATATTGACCGTGAATAATCGAAGTATAGTCTTTTTTCTTATGTTTCTCGATCGTGTTCCAGACCTTAGATACCCACGGACAGGTCGTATCGACGATCGTACATCCTTTATCATTAAGTAGCTGCATTTCTTGAACGCTGGCACCAAATGCAGGTAAAATCACGACATCGCCACTATCGATAATATCAAAATTTTTATTACCGTTTTCTACTTGAATGAAATTGACTTTCATATCTCGCAGTCGTTGATTGACAGAAGGGTTATGAATGATTTCATTCGTGATCCAAATTTGCTCGGTGGGAAAATGTTGGCGGGTTTCATAGGCGATCGCCACAGCTCTTTCGACACCCCAACAAAAGCCAAAAGATTCAGCTAATCTAATCGTCAGATCACCCCGAGTTAAAGTGTAATTGCGATCGCGAATTTCTTGGATCAGATCGCTTTGATATTCTGATTCTAGAACAACTGCAACATCGGCTTGATGTCCGAATCCTTTGCGATGATAGTTGTCTGAGTTGTTGAGCGATCTTTTAAAAGCTTTGGTATCCATGAGTTAGTGGCTAGTGGCTCGTTAATAGCATTATATCTAAGTCGGCTGCTTCCCTCTCCAAATCCTGGAGATCTCCCCGATTGAGCCTTGAAAAAGGGTGAAGCCAGACAGTACACAGCAAAACGGGTGTTAATGGGATCTGGAGGGTGTGTAAAGTCAGGCTATTGAGATTGCATCGATTAGCGATCGATTGTTATCCTAAATGTAAAGAACTGTAAATAAAGTAAGTTGCACTGGGTGGGCATCGATTATGACAACAGCACTACGAGTAGAGCGAGTAACGCCAGGTGGGGACGAGCCGACACGATTTGACCCGATCGAGTCATGGTATCCGGTATTCTATACTGATGATCTAGATAAACTCAAACCCACACCATTTACACTACTCGATCGAGATCTAGTCATCTGGTGGGATACTCTAGCTCAAGCATGGAGAGCATTTGACGATCGATGTCCCCATCGTTTAGCCAGACTGTCTGAGGGGAGAATTGCTGAAGATGGCTTACTGGAATGTCCCTATCATGGTTGGGCATTTACAGGTAGTGGTACTTGCGATCGGATTCCCCAACAATTACCCGATGCTAAAGCCGAAACATCCCGTCGTGCTTGCGTAAAATCATTGCCAACTGCGGTAGAGCAAGGATTGTTATTTATCTACCCAGGTACGCCCACAATCGCCGAGCAGACACCAGTACCGCTGATTCCGGTACCGATGGTGGATGGGAAACCAACCGATGGCTGGGTGATGTTAAATACCTTTCGCGATTTACCATATGATGCCCTAACTTTATTGGAAAATGTCCTCGATCCGAGTCATTTACCATTTACTCATCACAATAGCGTTGGCAAGCGATCGAATGCTAGTCCGGTAGAATTAGAAGTCACTTCATCAAATAAATCTGGATTTACAGGTACTTGGGCAGAGGGACCACGCAAGGGTACACTAGGCAGACAGAATACCACTTTTATCGCACCATGTTTGATGTGGCATGAGCTGACATCCAAGCAATTAGGCGAGACAATTACGGTGGTTTATGCTACGCCGACGCGTAAGGGTGAATGTCGAGTTTTTGCCAGATTCCCATTCAAATTCGCTAGCAAAATTCCCGCATTTTTTATTAAAGCTACGCCCCAATGGTATTCGCACATTAGTAATAATGCGATTCTTGAAGACGATCAAATATTTCTGCACTATCAGGAACGATATTTAGCCAAAAGTGGTGGTAGCGAGAATTTTAGTCAGACATTTTATCTACCTACCAAAGCCGATACCTTCGTGTTTGAGTATCATCAGTGGCTGAATAATTTTCAAGCCGATCCTTTCCCAGGGCAAACTTTTGAGCCAGCGTTATCTACAGAGCAACTACTCGATCGCTATCATAGTCATACGGAA
>JAJAZF010000062.1 GCA_026785875.1 Chamaesiphon sp.
ACCGACTGACGGCGCAGTCGCTCTGTCTCCTCGCCATCGAAGCTTTCCCCTGCCAATAAGCAGCGATAACTCTGGGGGTACTGACTCAACCATTTTTGAACGGTGTCTTCAATCAGTTTATGATTGGCAGATGGCATCACTAGAGTGCGATCTGTTAAATCTAGCCGTGATAACTCTGGATGCTTGGTCGCAATACTCAATGCCAAGCTGTGGATCGTAGTCACACTATAGCCGATCGGTGGTAGTCCCAATTCTTTGAGACAGCTTCTAATCTTATCCTTAATATTCGCTGCTGCCGATCGAGTCAGGGTGACAATTATCAACTGACGACGTTGATGTAGATGCTCGCGCGCGATCGTCATTGCTGCGGCTACCGCCATACTATAAGATTTCCCCGCCCCTGGCACTGCCGAGACTGCTAGTGGCCCCGATTGCCAATCTGCCAGCGTCCGCTGCCCCATCCGCAATCCTTGCCGCCATTGAGAGATGATTTCTGCTTGAGAGCTAGCGATCTTGTCTGAATGAGCAATAGGTATAGGCATGGTAGATCCAAGGGCTTTATCTTCACATTAATCGATCTGGGGTGCGAGAAACCTCACACCCCAGATCGATTTTTTCAGAGATTTAATCGATCTGAGTTAACAAAACTAGCGAGTCCGATTAGCTGTAGTTCCAGATAATAATTTAGAACCCACATTGTCTTCATCACCTCTACCCGGACTGGAAGCGTAGTAATAGTGATTGTAGCGGCTTAGTTTGTCGAGATCGACTCCATTGAGTACCATCCCCAGAACTTTGACTTTAGACTGGGTAAGGATTTCTTGGGCATATTCGACAGATTCTTTATCTGCGACCCCTGGACGGAGGACGAATACCAACCCACCCGCTAGTGTCCCCAAAATTGCCGCATCCGCAGCAACAGTTAATGGTGGTGCATCGATAATTACTAGATCGTATTCCTGTGACCACTGAGCGATCGAAGTACTCATCTGCACAGAGTCAATCAAGACAACTGGATTGGGTGGTACTACACCAGCGGTTAGTAGGAACAGATTGGGTTGAATTTCAGTAGTTGCTGCTGTTTGGTCGCACTGTCCGCTCAGGACATTACTGAGTCCTTCATAGTTACCGTGTCTCCAAATTAAGTGTTGAGCGGGTTTGCGCATATCTGCATCAACTAGGAGGACTCTCTTGCCCAGTTCTGCTACTGCTAGTGCTAGATTAGCCGCGACAGTTGATTTCCCTTCCCCTGATTGAGAGCTGGAGACGACGACAACTTTGAGGCTATCATCAGCATTCAAAAATTGAAGGTTGGTCTGCAACATTCTAAAGGATTCACCTTCAATTCCGGTGGCCATTCCCGTCAAGACCAGTTGACCGGGTTCTCTAGAACTACTCTTACCTAACTTAGGCAATTGACGCGATTTTTCAAACACCGGAATTTGTCCCAAAATCGGGTACCCAGGGAGTAAGTTTCGGGCTTCTTCTGATGTTTTGATCCGTTTGTCCCCAGCATCTAATAGAAAGGCAGTTGCTGCACCCAAGAATAGACCCAGGAAACCACCAATCGCGATGTTCTGACCTTTCTTGGGCGAGAGGGCTTCTTGCGGTAACTCAGCATGGGTGAGAATTCTTGAGTTGCCCAGGGTTTGGTTTTCGGCAATTTGGATCTCTTGGAGTTTGCTCAGGAGTGTCTTGTAGCTGGTTCGCGTTGTTTCGAGTCTGCGTCCTAGCGCGTTTTGCTGTTGCTCCAATTTCGGCAACGCGTTCATCCGTTGCTTATAAGCATCAACTACATATACTAGTGCGGAGATCTGTTTTTGCAAGCTCGTCCGTTGCGCTTCACTCTTGGCAAAGTCGGCAATCAGGTTCCCTTGAATCCCTGAAGGTTGCAGTTCGACAACTTTGCCCTGAAAGCGTTGTGCGCCAACTAGACTTTGTTCTTTGCGTTTTTCGAGGATTTCAACTAAAGCTTGGCGTTTTTCTTGCAGGTTGAGAATGCTCGGGTCATTCTCACTAAATCTAGTCTTCTCGGTGGCTAATTTGGCTTCAACTTCTTGCAGCTCTCTGAGTGATTTCTGTAATCCAGGTGACTCACTCACTAGTCCAGATTGAATTGTTGCTTGAGCATCTCTACCACCAAACAGAGCCTTTAATCCTTCTAGTTTGGAAGTTTCTGCGGCTAGTTGGGCAGAGGCGGAGGTGATTTCTTTGTTGAGGCTAGTGATCGTTTCTACGGCTTTGACAGATTCTGTCGGTAAATCGACGACGTTATACTCTTCTTTAAATAAGCGGAGTTGGTTTTCAGCTTGCTTGACTTCAGTTTCTATTTTAGGAAGTTGCTCTCCGACAAATATCCGAGCGTTTTCTGCTTCCCGCCGTTGGTTCCTTTGGTCATCACGGATATAAACCTCCATGATTTTCTCGACCACATCTTTTGATAATTCCTTGCTGGGATCTTGAAAAGTCACTTCCAAAATATCTGTACCTTTGATGCTAGTAACTTTTAGTTGTTGCACAAAAGTGTCAGACCTTTTGATGAATTTTTCCAATCGTTTGCGCTCTGGTCTATTTGCATATTTACCAGTGGTTAATTCGGCAAGGACACCATTAATAGTAGTTAGTGACTTGAGGATTTCCGCTTGAGTGTTGGCTGGCGTAGTTCCGGTCAAGCCATCTAATTCACCAATCGCTCCGCCACTAGATCCGGCTACACTGCTCAATAAGGCACTAGTCTTATTAGTCTTTTTAAGGATGACTTGTCCTTTGGCTTGGAAGATTTCCGTTTGTTTGTAAGTCCAGATGCCGACTAGTGCGGTAGTCAGCGCAAAAACCAAAGTGGCGGGTATCCAACGACGTTTGAGTACTAGCCAATATTGTGCAATTTCATCCATAATGCTATGTGCCGGGGACTGTGTGTATACTCCCTCCTATTCTAACACTGTGACTTTAGGTACTCGTATCCGCATTTCAACGTAATTCAGTCCCGCTAAATCGACTAATTTATGTGGTTGCGATGAACCAAGAATCCTCGTGCGTTCACGCCGAGGAGTGTTAAGATGGTCAGAAGTTTGAGGATGCCACCTTCCGCGCGCTCTATCTCCGTACTGCCACAACTATTCTATACAGTAACTTAGCAAAAATAGCGGTTTTCGGTAAGAATATTTGTATTGTGACGATCGGTTTTGCCGAAGCTAAACTACCGTGTTAGAAGGCCACCAACTCAATCCCACCATCATCAATCTCGCTACATCTTCCGCGCTAAATATCGAACAGCGGCTGCAAGAAATCCCCCCCGAACCTGGAGTTTACTTCATGCGGGATGCTACCGATCGCATCCTCTATATCGGCAAATCCAAAAAACTCCGCTCCCGCGTTCGCTCCTACTTCCGCGATAGCAGCCATCATACTCCACGGATCGCGATGATGGTGCGGCAAGTAGCCGAAATCGAGTTTATCGTGACCGACAGTGAAGCCGAAGCTCTGGCTCTAGAAGCTAACCTGATCAAACAACATCAACCATACTTTAATGTCCTGCTCAAGGATGACAAAAAATATCCATATATCCTGATTACCTGGTCGGAAGAGTATCCCCGCATCCTGATGACTCGCAATCGGCGCATCGGCAAAGGTAAAGACAAATATTATGGCCCATACACCGATGCGGGTTTGCTCAGGAATGTCCTGTACACGATTAAACGCACATTTCCACTCCGCCAAAGACCCCAACCACTATTCAAAGATCGCCCCTGTCTCAACTACGATCTGGGTCGCTGTCCTGGCGTGTGTCAAAATTTGATTGCCTCGATCGATTATCGCCAAACTGTCGAAAAAGTGGCGATGATTTTTCAAGGGCGAAGTGGCGAACTGCTCGAAACTCTGAACGCGCAAATGCACAAAGCTGCTGAAAATCTCGACTTTGAACAAGCGGGATTGATGCGCGATCGGATTCACAATCTGACTGCTCTCAATGCCGAGCAAAAAGTATCTCTCCCCAATGATACAGTCTCCCGCGACGCGATCGCTCTGGCTGCCGATCGCACGACTGCTTCCGTGCAACTATTCCAAATTCGGGCTGGTAAACTAGTTGGTAGATTGGGATTTACAGCTCAGGTGCAGTCTCTAGCTGTCGAGTCGAGCCAGCCATCTGATGAAGAACTTGGCGCAATTCTCCAAAGAGTACTAGAAGAACACTATCAATCTGCCGATCCTGTCGAAATTCCGCTCGAAATCTTGGTGCAATATCCATTACCAGACGGCGAAATCTTGGCTAGTTACTTGAGCGATCGCAAGGGTCGAAAAGTGACGCTGATTACCCCCCAGCGGCAAGTTAAAGCTGAGTTAATCGAGATGGTTGAAAAAAATGCCATTCACGAACTGACTCGCCTGCAACGCCAAAGCGAACGCAACACAGCATCATTAGAAGATCTCGCCGAAATCCTGGGTTTACCCGAACTCCCCCGCCGAATTGAAGGTTTCGATATCTCCCATATTCAAGGCTCCAATGCTGTAGCTTCCCAAGTCGTATTTATCGACGGCTTACCAGCCAAACAACACTATCGTCACTACAAGATCCAGAATCCTGAGATTACGATCGGACACTCTGATGATTATGCCAGTCATGCCGAAATAGCCAGACGGCGATTTCGGAAGTACGCAGGTGGCATAAATACCGACGATGCCAATTTCCCCGATCTCGTGATGATCGATGGTGGGAAGGGGCAACTATCCGCCGTGATGAATGTATTGGAAGAGCTAGATCTAGCTGATAAAATGTGTATAGTCAGCCTTGCCAAGCAACGGGAGGAAATCTTTGTGCCTAATGAAAGTTTGCCCCTACCTACAGAGGCAGAACAAGCCGGAGTCCAATTGCTCCGCCGCGTGCGGGATGAGTCTCACCGCTTCGCCATTACCTTCCA
>JAJAZF010000063.1 GCA_026785875.1 Chamaesiphon sp.
ACCTACCAACCTGGCTTTACCATCCAAACCAGCTAATTCGGCAACTTGCCCATAGGTAAGGACTGTGCCGATCGGGATCTTTTTAACTACAGTATAGATTTTTTGGTACTTGGACGATCGATCGGTCATCTCAGGAGATCGCACTATTGTTTAGGTTTGAGGTTTTAGCCTCAAACCTAAACAATGCGCCTAATTTATGGAACTTGCAAACTAATCCAACCCTGCTCTGGTATATGCTGACGATAACGACCGCAATCAGAGAATACCAGTGCCATTTGTAACCCATAGTCGGGTTCTAGATCTAAATCTGCCCAGGGTACGGCGATTTCTAGACACTTATCCCAGGCGACTAACGCATTGCTCGATCGAGCCTCCCACCGATCGTAATCCATTGCTTCTTGCAGCCAAGTATACTTAGTTGTCAGATCGATCAGCAACCGATGGTGGAACCGATAATTAGTCGGTGCTTTGCGGGGTAATTCTGCCAAAGGAATCGGGCTATTGTGCATCGTTTCCTTGGGATAGTACCAAGCCAAATTCAACTCATTGGGGATCTCTACTCCTGGTTTGACACCAGCTCTAAAGTCCATCCGCAGGTAGAAATTGACGTGATCCGCACCATAGTAAACCCGCTGAATCGGGCTGCTTTGGTGCATCGTACCGCTGGCACCGCCGATTTCCAATCGTCCCGCAAAATTCCAATCTTGCTCGTCACCAAGTCCATCGATTTTGGGGTTGATAAAACCCTCTGGACGGTAGGTGGTCTTGCGTTCGTGGGACTCTACGGCGAGACCCAATTCGGCTGGTACAGGCTCATTTAAAGCCTGATACAGAGCGATCAGATGTTCGCGGAACAATTGGTCGAACATCGCATCTTGGTTGGAGGAGTGCCCCTCGCCAAACCACCAGAACCAATCCGAACCTTCGGCTGCATATAGGGCTTCCCACGCTGCGGGATTACTCGTTTCCGTAGCTTCAGGATGGTTGGCGAGGACTTGTCTGGCGGTGGTGAGCAGATCCCAAGCCCGATTTTTGGCAGGATCGCCAATCCAGGTAGTCAGGCTACCATCTACCCACGAACCTGTATGGAGTGAGGGCGCGGGGAAACTAGCGGTGGCGGGGAATTCGTCGAGGAATTCGGAGACGGTGACGAGTTTAATCGTCTCATCGTCGCTGAGAGTCTGATAAAGGTGTTCGAGGAAGGGTTTACCATCGAGGTGATAGTGTTCCCAACAGTTTTCGCCGTCAAGTGCGATCGTCACTAGCCAAGGCTGTTCGAGACTAGTACCATCATGTCCTTCTTTGGCAATCAGCGATCGCGAAATCGCATGTAAATGTCCGACTAAATCCGCCGAAGCGGTTTCGGCTGGCATCCCACCATATGTAAATCCAATTAAATCCGATAATCGGCGATCGCGGAAGACCATTGATAAGTCGCCGTCGGGCGTACTTACCTTGTAGGGGCGATATAGTGCATCAGGTTCGAGCACATTACCCGCACTGTCGCGATGAAAATAGTGCTCGAGGGTACTACCCAAAATTGTCTCATCCGTACACAGCCATTTAAAACCCTGCTGGGCAACATAAGGCAACATCTCTGGACTTACCGCCTGTTCTGACGGCCACAAGCCCCGTGGCGCACAGCCAAAGCGATCCTTATACATATCCCAAGCCTTGCTCAGATGGCGCGGGATATCTTCCGCCCAGCGAAATCGCTGTTCTGGTAGAGTCATATTGGGAATTGCGACTCGTCCCACATTGGTATCGGCGAGGAGGGGTAAAATCGGGTGCGTATAAGGTGTAGTCGTCACCTCTAATTGTCCCGATTCCTGCATCTTCCGATGTTGGGGGACAATCCGCCGCAATATCTCCCGCTGCTTGGAATAAATCCGCTGTCTATCGCTCAGACTAAAGTCTCGATCCTGCTCCAGCCAGTGCGCGATCTCTGGATCTTCCCAGAACAACGGATCGAACCAAGCGAGATTGTGCCATGCTAATAAATCACTATAATCTCGATCGACCCATTGCATGAAACACCACGGTTCGCCGTGTTCTTGGCGTTGGTGGTAGAGTTCGCTGTAACGAGGATGAGGATCGATGAGCGTATGATGATTGGCATCAAAAAAGTGTCGAATAATAAACTGTTTCTGTGCAGCTTGCAGTTGCTCGACAGGCATCAATGCCAGCTCTAGATAAGGATCGAAGGCTGTCCCCGCAATATAATCCTCCAACTGCAAAATCAGCGATGGCACCAAATTGACCGTCTGATGCAGTTTGGGATATTTTTCGAGTAATAAAATCAGATCTAGATAATCCTTCGTACCATGCAACCGCACCCACGGTAATCGGTACTTACCATCGCGGTACTTATACAGAGGTTGATGCTGATGCCAAATAAAGGCGACGTGGAGAGGATGCGGCATAGATGAGTTATAATTTCATGATTAATTAAAGCACATACTAATCGGTTCGCTGCGGCAGATGCTGCGAGTAACGGTGATTCTCTTGTACAGAGGCTACGCCAGCGACTAGATTGTCAAATTTTGACCGATCGTTTGCGATCTTAACTTACTTCTTTTGGTGAAAACACATTTGGATCGAGATTTGACTGGGGATCGCGCTGTTGGTTCACAACACTTAATTAATTAGGGGTTAGGCTTTAGGATTTAGGGTTTGACTAGGCTTCAGG
>JAJAZF010000064.1 GCA_026785875.1 Chamaesiphon sp.
CGATCGGTGACTAGTCCGAACAGATCTGCACCGAAAGCGGTACAATCGACTAAAATCTTCATTAAATTTAAAAACAATAGGGCAAATGCCTGAAAGAGCTATAAATCCGAAAAGTGCCACAGGTTTTCTGCTGATTCTGATTCCAGCAGCACTAGCGATGTCTGCGCTGTTTGTAGCGTGGCCATTAATTTTGGCTGTGACTGTGATCATCGCTGGTGGAAATGTGTGGCAAGGCTATGAATGGTCGAAAACTGCTCGATCGATCGATCCGATTTTTCAACAATTAATCGTCCAAAATCGCGGCGAAATTACTCCGCTCGATCTCTCTCTCAACGCCAAAGTTTCTGGGGCTGTATCCAATCGGTATTTAGCTGCTAAAGCCAGCGAATTTGGCACTGGTAGTCGTCAACATCCCGATGGTGGGCAAATTTACTATTTTGTCTCTATTGCTACTCTAGGCAGGATTTTTGATGATAGTGAACCTGAGACACCAACGCCAAAAATGATGCCAGCGACAAATCCAGTCGTTGCCAGATCGCCTGTCACTCCAACTGAATCTGTGCCTGAATTAGGATTAGAGTCTGAATCTACTCCCGATGTAGCGAATTCCGCAATATTTAGCCCCGTTACAGCAGCAGCGATGCCACCAATCGCCGCTCGATCGACTCCAGCAGTTTCTGAGTCGATCGATCCAGTTGGGTTAAAATCTCGATCGACTCCATTAGTAGCTGCTGAGTCCAGCAATCTCACTGAGTCGATCGATCTCAACGCGATCGCCACGATCGATCCCAATGGAGATCCACAACAGTTACCATCAGTTGAAGCCCCCACTCACACCCATCTAGTGACGATTATTCAGTCTGAGCTAGCCAAGCGGTTAGATGTTCATGCTAGTACTGTCTACAAGCGACGGAGCGAACCAAATTTCACTGACTGGACGCGCAATCGCGATCCTGAAGGTTTAGCTTGGGGGTATCTGGAGAACACTAAAGAATATTATCGTATCGATAGTTAATTTAATTGATAATTGATAATTGATAATTGATAATTGGGTTTTTAAGATGGGGATTTAGACCTGCTAGGCGGGTTCCCCTGATGGTCGGCTGCTGCCTGTCCAGTTGCCCGTGCCGCTTAAAAAGCGGATGCCTTTTCGGTTATTGTCCCCACTGGTCGGGGGACAAAGCCCAGTTGTCCATGAAAAGGCACCAAGCACAATCCACCTAAACGGTGGGGGATTTAAACCCCTGGGCTTTGTTAAGTCGATGCTCTAGGGATTGGCTCACAGGAACGGGTCAATTCAATCAATAATCTGTGAGTGTGAATCTGGCTCCCTACTTTAGCTCTTGTGAATGAAAAATGTCTGTAATGATTTAGCAACATTACAGACATTTTTTATGAAAATTTGTTAGTAAATGAGCGGACAAAACTGACAACCGATCGGGTAATTTTGGCAGCTACTTTAGTCCCATCGTCGAAAGTGGCTAGAGCATTATCACAGTGCTGCTTTGGCTCTAGATCGATCGAACTTGAATGCAAATCTTAACCTGTTGTTAACCAGAAAACACTGATGATTGTCATATGCTCAAGAGAATTAAGCATTAAATTTATCTCGATCTAATTTCAGGACTTTCAGCTTCGATATCTTAAAGATACCCACACATTAGATTAAAGCAACAAATTCATCCGCTTGCCGTGAAGTAGGATGATTTAGACAGTAATAAACTTGAGGAGAAATCAGCATGAACGGTAAACAACTACAGCGAGCGATTAGTCCACAATCCGATTCAAATGGTACGAATCTGACAATTCGGACATCGATCGCCCTGATCCTCGGGTTATCAGTGTCCGCTTGTACGCCCAAGAGTCCCGATGTCGCTATCCCACCAACAGATACTGGGGCACCTACGGCTGGATCTACACCCGTAGCTGGTGGCGGTAACACTTCATCTCTGAGCGGTGCGGGGGCATCATTTCCCGCTCCTTTATATCAACGCTGGTTTGCTGACTACAACAAAATCAATCCTGGCACTCAGATCAGTTATCAATCTGTTGGTAGTGGGGCTGGGATCGAGCAGTTCTTGGCAGGTACTGTGGATTTTGGCGCGACAGATGCACCGTTGAAGCCTGAAGAACGCGCTAAGTTCAAAGCAAAATATGGTGCCGAACCAATTCAGGTGCCGATGACTGGCGGAAGTGTAGTGTTTGCATACAATCTGGATGGGGTTAAAGATCTGAAACTATCTCGTGCAGCTTACTGTGGGATTGCTTCAGGTAAGATTACCAAATGGAACGATCCAGCGATCGTCAAAACTAATGCTGGTGCCAAACTACCCGACCAAACTATTCAATTTGTCCACCGTTCCGATGGTAGTGGTACGACATACCAATTCACAACTCACCTCAAAGCTGCTTGTGGAGCTGGATGGACAGCGGGGGCTAATAAATCTGTATCGTGGCCCGTAGGTACTGGTGCCAAAGGTAATGAGGGTGTAACAGCACAGATTCAACAAACACCTAGTTCGATCGGGTATGTTGAGTATTCTTATGGGAAGCAAACTAATTTAACTATGGCAGCGATCGAGAATAAATCTGGCAAGCTCATCGCTCCATCCCCAGAATCAGGTGCTGAAGCATTTGTCGGCGAAAAAGTCCCAGCCGATCTCGCCCTGACAGTAGCAGATTCTGCCAATCCTAAAGCTTACCCAATTTCTGGTCTAACGTGGCTATTGCTATATCCTCAGTCCAAAGATGCCGCCAAACAAACAGCACTCAAATCAGTGATCGATTGGTCGCTGACTACAGGTAAATCTACAGCTACCGAGCTGGGCTACATACCACTAGAACCTGAACTAGTCGCCAAAGTCAAAGAAGAACTCAACAAAGTTAAATAAACTTTTATGGCTGCACAACCTTCAGATCCCAAGGAAACATCGCTCCTAGACGCATCAACTAGATTCAATCTAGTTCGATCGATCGATCGAAATTTCCGGTTATTAACTCTGGCATTAGCAATCTCAGTCGGTGCGATCCTAATTTGGATCGCCTACTCACTGCTAGTCATTGCTTTGCCAGCGATTCAGGCGTTTGGGTTAGGATTTCTGTTCGATAGCACCTGGGACCCAGTTAAGAATATATATGGGGCGTTACCGCATGTGTATGGTACTGTCCTTAGTTCCTTGCTAGCACTGATCTTCGCAGTACCCCTGGGCGTTGGTGTCGCAATTTTCTTGACCGAAAATTTTTTGGAGCAAAAAGTTCTTCAACCGATCGCTTTTACGATCGAATTACTGGCAGCGGTTCCGAGTGTGGTTTATGGCTTGTGGGGATTATTTGTGTTCCTCCCAGCGATTAAACCGCTCTTACAGGGACTAAACAAAAATTTTGGTTGGATTCCCTTTTTCTCAACGGAGCCAGGTGGAAGGCAGCTTTTTGGTGCATCCTTGGTATTAGCAATCATGATTTTACCGACGATCATAGCGATCTCCCGCGATACCTTGAATTCCTTACCGCCAAAGCTCCGTCAGGGAGCTTATGGATTGGGGGCGACTCGGTGGGAAACCATCATGCGAGTGCTGCTACCAGCCGCACTTTCAGGGATTATCGGTTCGATTATGCTAGCACTAGGACGAGCATTAGGCGAAACCATGGCACTGACGATGTTGGTCGGCAATGCCAATAAAGTGAATATATCTTGGTTAGCTCCCGCTTCAACGCTTTCTTCACTAATTGCCAACCAATTCGGTGAAGCCAGCGGTCTTCAGAAGTCATCGCTATTTTATGAAGCCTTGATTTTGATGGTTTTGACGCTGTTGGTAAACGTACTTGCTCAAGCACTTGTCAGTCGTTTTCAACAGGTTGAATAAATTAGTTGAAAATTAGGACTAGAAATTCAAGCCCGCTTGGTGCGCTAAAGCCTAAAATCTAAAGCCCAAAACCTAAACCATGACTCCTCTATCTTCTCAATCCGATCCCAACAGTAATCAGTTTGCTGTTGCTCCCAATCGTCAGCTATTTGGCAAAGTGATGACTGGGCTAGTGTTTGCTTGTGTAGCGATCGCGATTATTCCCCTGGCTTCGATTCTATATATGGTCATCGCCAATGGGCTGGGCGGCTTTTCTCCAGCAGTCTTTACCGAGCTGCCACCTGCGGCCGGGATGTCAGGTGGCGGGTTTAGAAATGCGATCGTGGGCACTCTTTTGACCTGCCTGATTGGTGCTATCATTAGTATACCTTTTGGTGTTTTAACTGCTATTTACACCATCGAATTTAGTCAGGGTAACTGGATATCGCAGTTTGTGCGCTTTTCCACTAACGTACTTAGCGGTGTACCCTCAATTATTGCTGGGCTATTTGCCTACGGAATTGTCGTCTTATTGACTGGTGGTTTTTCGGCTGTTGCTGGTGGTGTGGCACTCTCAGTTTTGATGCTGCCTACCATCATTCGCACATCTGAAGAGGGGCTAAAATCTGTCCCCAAAGCTACTCGACTTGCCGCTGTAGGTGTTGGCGCGACTAACTTTGAGACTGTCACCCAAATCGTCTTACCTGCATCACTGCCATTTATTGCGACAGGGGTGACACTGGCGATCGCCAGAGCGGCTGGGGAGACGGCTCCACTACTGTTTACCGCCTTGTTCAACCAATATGACATCAACGGACTTTGGCAGCCTACAGCCACCCTGTCGGTGTTGATTTACAACTTTGCGATTTCTCCATACAAGAATCAACAACAATTAGCTTGGGTAGCTGCTCTACTTATACTGGTACTGATTTTAGCGATTAGTATCATGGCTCGAATTGTTTCTCGTCGCAAGGTTTACTAGATTTTTCATGGTGTAGTGTGGCAAATGAATTCGATCGTGTGCGGGAATGCTCTGTGGAGCCGTCCCCTATTTATGTAACAATAGGCACATTAGAGCAAGCCAAGCTGACTTAGCAGTATTAAAAAATAATTGGGAACTATCCTCCATTTCGTTGGCGTAGCCTCTCCATCAGGAGAATCGCCCTACTATCCTCTATCCCTAATTTTATGGCAGCTCTGACGGACAATGAAATCGTCATCAAGACAGATAACGTCTCAGTTTTTTACGGTGCCTTCCAGGCGGTGCGGAATGTCTTTCTAGATATTCCTAAAAATAATGTGGTTTCTTTCATTGGCCCTTCGGGTTGTGGCAAAAGTACTCTATTACGTTGCTACAACCGCCTCAACGATCTGATTCCCAATGCTAAGGTACAGGGACAAATCACCTATCGCGGTACCAACCTCTACGACCCCAAAATCGATCCTGTCGAGGTGCGACGAAGAATTGGGATGGTGTTTCAACAACCAAACCCTTTCCCCAAATCCATCTATGAAAATGTCGCATTTGGGTTGAAAATCTCTGGCTTCAAAGGCGATATGGACGAACGAGTCGAGCAATCGCTCCGTAGAGCGGCTCTGTGGGAAGAAGTTAAAGATAAGCTCCAACAAAGTGGTTTGTCGCTCTCTGGCGGTCAACAACAGCGGTTGTGTATCGCTAGGACAATCGCGATCGAGCCTGAAGTAATCTTAATGGATGAACCGTGTTCGGCACTCGATCCGATTTCAACTGTCCAGATCGAAAATCTGATCCACGATCTCAAGGAGCGGTTCACCATCATCATCGTCACCCACAACATGCAGCAAGCTGCACGGGTATCAGATAAGACTGCCTTCTTTAATGCCGAAGCTGGTGAGGGCGGTAGCCGTTTTGGCTACTTGGTGGAATACGATGATACACGCACTATCTTCGGCTCTCCCAAGCAAGAAAGGACTCAAGAATATATCAGCGGTCGATTTGGGTAACAGTTGAGAGTTGAGAGTTGACAGTTGACAGCGTTGTGATTAGGACAGGAGTTTGAGTACCCCGCCTAGAGCCGGATTGTTGTGTCAACTGTCAATTTTTAATAGAGAATAGGGGTTGAAATCCCCCACATTTTAGGTAGATTGTTGTTCTGCTGTGGTGTTGAAATCCCCACAGCGGAACACCTCAATTATCAATTATCAATTATCAATTATCAATTAATCTAAAGGACTGCTCTACCTAGATAAGATTGCAATACTTCAGGTATTTTAATCGCGCCGTCTGCTTGTTGATAATTTTCTAAAATTGCTGCCATCGTTCTACCGATCGCCAATCCCGAACCATTGAGGGTATGGACGAATTGAGTGCCTTTTTTCCCCGTTTCCTTGAAGCGGATATCGCCCCGCCGTGCTTGGAAGTCGTGGAAATTGGAACAACTAGAAATTTCTCGATATTTGCCAGCAGAAGGTAGCCAGACTTCTAAGTCATAGCATTTTGCCGCACTGAAGCCGATATCTCCGGTGCAGAGTTCCAATACTCGATAGGGGAGTTTTAGAGCCTGGAGGATGGCTTCTGCATCCCTTACGAGGGCTTCATGTTCCTGCGCGGAGGTGTCGGGATGAACGAATTTGACTAGCTCGATTTTGTTGAACTGGTGGAGTCGAATTAATCCCCGCGTGTCTCGCCCTGCACTTCCAGCCTCGCGCCGAAAGCAAGGGGTATACGCGCAGTGGTGAATCGGGAGTTGTTCGCTGGTGAGGATATCGCC
>JAJAZF010000065.1 GCA_026785875.1 Chamaesiphon sp.
CGAGCTTAATATATGTTTGGGCGCGATAGATATATGCGGAAGGCTCCTGCGGATCGAGTGAGATTGCCTGACCAAAATCAGCGATCGCCCCAGGATAATTATTCAAACTCACCCGCACATTCCCCCGTGCTAAATAGATGAATAAATCTTGAGGATCGATCGCGATGGCGCGATCGAAATCCAAAATTGCCCCCTCATAATCGCCCATCCGAGCGCGCAATTTGCCCCGACTGCGATAGGCGACATGGGATTGGGGATCGAGTTCGATCGCTTGGCTAAAGTCAGCCAAAGCCGCCGCTAAATTGCCTTGTTTGAGGTAGAGTACACCCCGACAGGAGTAGACGCGGACATCCAATGGGCTAGTTTTTACCGCCCAATTGGCATTATCGATCGCCCCTTGGAGATCCCCTCGTTCGCCCTGTTCCAAGAGTTGGGTATAAAACTGTTCGGGCGTGATTAGTGGGGGTGGAGGAGTCGATCTCGGTGTCGCTGGAGCGATCGGTTTGGGTTGCAATGAGAGCGCAAGCTCTAAACACTGACGACTATTGTCGGGATCGTGCTGGGCTAAGTATAGATTAGCCGCTGTCTTGTAAGCAGCGATCGCCTGTGGATACTGGGCGAGTTTTTTGGATATCAGCCCTTTGAGTTGATATGCTGGTGCATAATCTCGCCCGTAGAGGATCGCTCGATCGACATCTTCCATCGCCCCAGGAAAATTCTTGAGCATCAATCTCGCTAAAGCCCGCGCATAGTAGCAATCTCTGTGCTGAGGATCGAGTGCTAATGCCTGAGTGTAGTCCCCAACAGCCGTCAAGATCTCGCCGAGATCGAAATATGCCAAGCCGCGCCGATAGTAAATTTCCGCCCATTCCGGCGTAGCAATCAGTGCCAATTCAAAATCAGCAATCGCCCCTCGATCGTCTCCAGCCTTAGCTTTGGCTAATCCCTGCCGATAATATTCTTGGGTCATAAATCCTCTTGACTCCACACGGATTTTTAGATGCTACTCCCGAACCATCACATGAGATATCTGGGGTAGTGAGTGGATGGTGAATGGTGAATGGTGGATGGTGAATGGTGGATGGTGGTTCGGGAGTAGGTGAATGGTGAATGGTGGTTCGGGAGTAGGTGGCAATTCATGAATTGCTACTACCCACATAGCAGAATGGGGACTGATTCACAAATACCAGGGGTCTAAATCCTTACTCCATCAACTGTCAACTGTCAACTATCAACTATCAACTATCAACTATCAACTATTATTTTACTTCCCCATCAAATAGGCTCATCCACAGCCGTTGTGTTCCGAGCGTACCAGTACAAAAGAGTAGCTTGCTCAGTAGCGAAACAGCCAACTCATTTAATTTATCATCATCTTGATAAATACTCACCTTGGCACGGCGGGGATTCATCCGACTGCGAAAATGGGCGCGGAAGCGGTCTAAATACTCCGAGAGTCGGAAATTGTATTCAGGGGGAATTTGCTTGATACTGAGCTGCTGCTGGGCGAGGAGGAGTTGACGAATCGGCACGGCAAGACCACTAGCCAATCGACACCCGATCGCGCTGAGTGCTTTGGCTTCTTTAATTGATAAAATGCGGCGGGTGTGAGCGCGACGCATCGGATTAGTAGAGCGCATCCGCCAGAGGACGATCCGATTTTTGATAATTTCGTCGAGATTTAGTTCTTTAGCAAGCTCTAGAATATGTTCCGAACTGCCTGATTCAATGGCTTCGATCGCAAGCAGCATCAGATCGAGTTCGACTTTGGTTCGGCGCGGACAAGCATCTCCCGCGATACTGGGATTGGGGAGAGTTTCTAGTACTCCCAGCAGCGATTCGGACATAGGACCATTGATTAGCGATGCACTCATATTAAGACAATCGATCGAACTAGTTATGGGGGTTTAAATTCTTAGAGATCTAGACTCAATTTCATGACAAAATTGTTGCAATTGATGTTAAATCTTTGGTTTCGATCGTCAACATCAGCATACCCGAATTTTAGACCTTAACCACCATCCTATAACTCTGCTTGGTTAAAAACCGCAATTGCTAGCAATCGATGGCGATTGTCTTGAGTCGAGCGATAAATCGATCGTCTTGTTTCTACCCAATTGACAATTAACCCCTAACCAGAGACGATCGATCCTGACTCACCCCCTTACCTATCACGACAACTAATGGATCTCAAAGCTCTCATTCGTGACATCCCCGACTTCCCCAAACCTGGGATCTTATTTCGTGATATTACTACGCTACTGGGCGATCCTGCCGGATTACGTTACTCGATCGATACCTTAGCGTCTAAAATTGAAGATTGGCGACCTGAGTATATCGTCGGCATGGAATCGCGGGGGTTTATTTTTGGAGCTGCATTGGCTTACAAATTAGGGATTGGCTTTATTCCGATCCGCAAGCCAGGGAAATTACCGACAGCCGTATGGAGTGTTGAATACGCCCTAGAATATGGCACCGACAAGCTCGAAATTCACCAGGATGCAGCCCCTCCTGGTAGTCGGATCTCGATCGTTGATGACTTGATCGCCACTGGCGGCACAGCAGCAGCTACGGCTAAATTAGTCCGAGAAATTGGCGGTGATTTGGTAGGCTGTGCCTTCCTGATTGAATTAGACGATCTTGATGGTCGATCGCATTTGCCGGATGTGCCGATTGTTTCATTAGTTCATTACTAGGACAGCAAACTCAGGTTTGAGCATAGATCGCTTAATAAAGATCGGTTAATATGGAGCTTAATACTGCGTAACATTTATTAATAATGCTGACAGAGCCTTCAGACTCATCAGACGATGCTCATCCCCTCATCACCAAGATGCTGTTCGGACATCAGCCGAGTCGCGAACTGTTAGCGATCTTGCTAGTATATGCCGTGCAGGGGATTTTGGGCATCTCCCGACTGGCGGTAAGCTTTTTCCTCAAAGATGAACTAGCACTATCTCCAGCCGAAGTTGCTGCGCTGATGGGAATAGCTGCCTTACCGTGGGTAATTAAGCCTGTATTTGGATTTATTTCTGATGGTTTGCCGATCTTTGGCTATCGGCGACGACCGTACCTGATCTTATCAGGATTACTCGGTGTTGGAGCTTGGCTGAGTCTAGCAAATCTGGTACATACAGCCGCTGGTGCTACACTAGCGATCGCGATTACCTCACTTTCGGTAGCATTTAGTGATGTAATTGTAGACTCCCTCATAGTCGAACGCGCCAGAGATGAATCTGTGGGTAAAGCTGGTTCTTTGCAAGCTCTGTGTTGGGGCGCATCAGCAGTCGGCGGACTACTCACCGCTTATTTTAGTGGTTTATTGCTGCAACACTTTAGCACCCGTACAGTATTTGCCTTGACGGCGGCTTTTCCGCTGTTAGTGTCGGCTGCGGCGTTGTGGATTTCTGAGGAACCCGTCACGCTTGCAGATGGAAATCGCCAGACGGTAGTCAAAGAGCAAATGCAGCAATTGTGGCAAGCTCTGTCGCAGAAAGCAATCTGGATGCCCACACTATTCCTATTTCTGTGGCAATGTACGCCCACAGCCGAGTCAGCCTTTTTCTACTTCAGTACCAATGAATTAGGATTTACGCCCGAATTTTTAGGGCGGGTACGACTGGTGACTAGTTTGGCTTCCTTGCTGGGAGTATGGTTATTCCAACGCTTTTTAAAAACCATCCCGTTTCGCAAAATCTTCATCTGGACAACATTATTATCATCCCTACTGGGTTTGACAGCACTATTACTAGTTACTCATACTAATCGATCGTTAGGTATTGACGACCATTGGTTCGCTCTTGGCGATAGTTTGATTCTAACTGTGATGGGTCAATTAACCTTCATGCCCGTGCTAGTATTGGCGGCGAGATTGTGTCCACCTGGGATTGAAGCTACTTTATTTGCCATGTTAATGTCGGTACTAAATTTATCAGGCTTAGTATCCAAAGAAGGTGGAGCAATTCTCACTCACCTCCTGGGAGTAACCGATACCAACTTCGATAAATTGTGGCTGCTAGTCTTAATCGCCAATGTCGGGAGTATGCTCCCACTAATCTTTATCAATCTATTACCAAATGAAGACCCTCAACTAATAA